>NZ_JBBNGE010000002.1:0-139804 GCF_040095255.1 Segatella sinensis
ACGTAGGCATGTATTGAACATTTATTCAGACAACTATGCTTATGCCAACCTGTTCAAGACAGACTTTGGTTAAAGGCAATGCTTTTCTGGTTAAACCGGCGTATTACCTCAAGTCGCTTTATGGGGTAAGGGAATTTTGTGTTTACGACGTTTCTGTTATGCCCAAGGAATATGTACAATAAAAGAATTTTGGTCGTTTTACAAGTAAATTCTCACGAAACCCTATAGGTTGCGGATTTGAGGGTATAAGTGAAAGAAATAACTCTAAAAAGGAAACTTTGATGGAATTTTTCGCTTTTTTCTGTTCTACTTGATGTTATCTCGCAGAAAAATCGTAACTTTGCAAATCATATAACAACAACACAAAGAATAAAATGAAGAAAAAAGCAACGGTCCTTATCGCCTCTATCATGGCGTTCTGCGGAATCAATACCGCTCACGCTGACGAGGGAATGTGGACGATTTACAACTTGCCTAACGCTGTATATGAGATGATGCAGCGCGAAGGCTTCAGTATGACTTACGACCAGCTCTACAACGGCGAGAACGCCTTGAAGAATGCTGTGGTTAACTTCTCCGGCTATTGCTCAGGCGTAGTCGTTTCTCCAGACGGTCTGGTATTTACCAACCACCATTGCGGTTTCGAGGCTATCAGAAGCCACTCTACCGTGGAGCACGACTATATGCTCAACGGTTTCTTTGCTAAATCTTACGCAGAGGAATTGCCTAACGAGAATATGTTCGTCAGCTTTATGGTTGAACAGAAGGATGTAACCGATAAGGTGATGAGCCTCGGATACGAGAAACTCGACAACAAGAAGCGCGATGAACTCATCGATTCTCTGGAGAACGAGATGACTAAAGAGGCTAAGAAGAACGATTCTACCCTCCATATCACCGTTCAGCCTTTCTACGAGGGCAACAAGTGGTACGCTACTACCTATCGCGACTTCACCGACCTGCGTCTGGTTTTCACCGTACCAAAGTCTATGGGTAAGTTTGGTGGCGATACAGACAACTGGATGTGGCCTCGCCAGACCTGCGACTTCTCTGTATTCCGCATCTATGCCGACCCTAAGACCAATGGTCCTGCTGCCTACAGCAAGGACAATGTGCCTTATCATCCTAAGCGTTGGGCACAGGTTTCTCTCCAGGGTTACAAGGATGGCGACTATGCGATGACCATGGGTTACCCAGGCAGCACAGAGCGCTATCTTTCAAGCTACGGAATCCAGACCATGCGCGATGCAGAGAATGCGCCTCGTGCCCAGGTTCGTGGCGTAAAGCAGGAGGTGATGCAGAAGCACATGCGTGCCGACGAGGCTGTACGTATCAAGTACGACAGCAAGTATGCCAGCTCTTCCAACTACTGGAAGAATGCCATCGGTATGAACAAGTGTATCGACTCTATCGGCATCGTGAATCTGAAGCGTGAGTACGAAACCCGTCTCCGTGCTTGGCAGGATACAGCCAAGGCAGCCAACGACCTCGCCCACAAGGTAGATTTCGACAAGCTCGCCAAGCTTTACAAGGAAAGCGCAGACGTGAAATACGCCTGGACCAACTTCTCTGAATCTTTCACCAGAAGAAGCAACATCGAGTTCTCTACCCGTGCCATCAAGCTCCAGACCAACATGGAGGTGAAGGGTCCTGAGAAGAACAAGAAGAAGCAGTATCATGAGTTTGAAGATAACTCTGCAGAATGGGATATGGCGCTCGATAAGGAGGTGCTCGCTACCCTCTTGAAGAACTATAAGGAGCACGTAGATGCAAAATGGTTGCCTAAGTTCTACAAGACCATCGACGCTGAGTTTGGCGGCGACTACGCCAAGTATGTGGATTATCTCTGGGAGAAGTCGCTCATCATGAAGAAGGGTGCCAAGCTCTACTTCAACAAGAAGGGATATGAGAAGGATCCAGGCGTAAGCTTCGGTATGGATCTGAACGATGTATTTGCAGATTTCGCTGCTCAGATGGGCAGCATCAACGACAGCATCGCCGAGCAAGAGAAGTATCTCTGTGCAGCCAAGCTCCGTATGGAGGAGGACATGCCTCACTACAGCGACGCCAACTTCACCATGCGATTGAGCTACGGTCAGGTAGGCGGTTTCGACCTCGGTGGCAAGCCATCAGGCTATTATACCACAGCCGAGAACATCGTAGAGAAGATGAAGAAGGGCGATAAGGTAATCGATTACTACGCTGAGCCTATCATGCACGAGCTTCTCTCTGAGAAGGACTTCGGCAAGTATCAGGATAAGACGACTGGCAAGATGCAGCTCTGCTTCCTCACCAACAACGATATTACCGGTGGTAATTCTGGTAGCCCTATGTTCAATGGTAAGGGTGAGTTGATTGGTCTTGCCTTCGATGGTAACTGGGACAGCCTCAGCTCTGACATCAACTTCGACAAGCGCCTGGCTCGCTGCATTGGTGTGGACATCCGCTACGTGCTCTACCTGATGGATAAGTGGGGACACGCAGACCGCCTCTTGAAGGAGATCAATGCGAAGTAAATCCTATCTCTGAATCAACAGAGATGATAGAATGGTTTATCCTGGGATAAAGATTAGTCTCAGGATGATATAAAAAGAGCGGAAAATCAGCTGTTAACTGTTAACCCTGTTAACTCCTGGCTTTCCGCTCTTGTTTTATTTAGTCTTTCTATTCTTGTTATCTTTCTGATTTTCAACTTGTTTTATCTTAAATATTCGCAACTTACAGAATTCCTATTAATATTGCGAGATATTATTCAGCTCCTTCAATGAAACCTGACGAGGCTTTTCGGCGAGTTTCTTCTTCAATTCATCCACTGTTATTTCAAAAGAAGGATTGAAATCGCTGAGCGCATATCAGTCCCAGGCAAGCGATAAGAATAGATTTCTTCATTTGCTTATAATTGTCTAATAGTTCATACCAAAAGCCCAGAGTGGAATAACATTACCCATGCCTGTCTCTATATCATCCTTCACAATATATCCCTCTTTTGCCTCAGAAATCTGCTTCTGACCTTTCTTTTTACCACCAATCTCAAAAGTCTTGTCTTCTATCATGAAATCAGAGATTGGAGAATTGAAGACAGCATGATTCACACGCATCTGATTAAAAAAGAAAGTCTCTCGTTGATTGCCAATATCAGGCACCGAAGAAGAGAGAGCAAAGGAGAGGTTAGTATTATCAAGATACACCTTTTCTACCTTGCCCAAACCACGCACACCTCCTGTGGACTCGTGAAGTTGGGCTATCAAACCTGCACGCTCCATCAGTTCGAAGTAATCGGGCAGATTATTGCGATCTACCTTGATAGTTGTAGCAATGGTACTCATGTTTGGCTTGAAAGGCACACTATCAGCTATTACCTGCATCAGTTCCTTCAATTTTCTGGACACCATCACCGTATAATTGGCATATTGTGGAATATCCGTCTCCAAAGTCATACTCACTACTTGATTCAGTCGCATCCTATAGCCCTCATCCTTAGAAAAAGGATAGTAGCCCTTGCACAGATATTCATTAAACAATGCCAACGGATGCTCAATCTCCTCCGGCAAAACGACTTCATTATTTACGATTTGTTCCAATGTAGAGACAGGAATGTCTATGCCCTTTTCCATACCGATGTATTCACGAAAAGACAAACCTTGCATCGTAAAGACCAGTACTCGTCGGCTTAAATCTGCTGTACCTTTATAAATATCAAGCACAGAAGAACCGGTAAATACCACTTGCAAGGTTGGCAGATTATCGTATATCATCTTAAGTTCTGTAGCCCATCCCTTATATTTATGTATTTCATCGATAAAAAGATGCTTGCCTCCAAGTTGGCTAAACTTCATTGCAGTTTCAAAGAGAGTATGATTAGCGAAATAGATGGATTCCGCACTCACGTAGAGTGTGTCTTTCATCTGAAGATTCAATTTGATATACTGCAAAAGGAGAGTTGTCTTGCCGACTCCACGAGGTCCAACAAGGGCCGTCATCCGATTCGACCAAGGAATCTGATGATACATATATCGTAGGTATCGAGTATCGGTACGCTTGATAAGATTGTCAGAAAGTTGCTTCAATAATTCCATATTTCTTGCCTTATTTGATGTTTACGGCTGCAAATATACAAAAATTGCGGTAAAAACACCGCAATTTACCAAAGAAATTGCTGTATTTTTACCGCAAAATACGGATATTGCATCAAAACATCCCTTTGATGCAGGCTTTCATCTTATTATAAATCGCTGCCTAAATTACTTCTTCTTAGGTCTGCGGCGAGCCCAACCTTCTTCCTCGAAGTTTGGCTCCTCACCCTTGAGCTTCACGTTGTCGTTGTTCTGGAAGAACTGGCGCCAATCGCCTGTATCCTCCTGAGAGCGAGACTTTCTGCCGCCACGAGATTCACCACGGCTTCCACGTCCTCCCTTTCCACGAGAATCACGAGAGTCTCTTGCATCATCAGAAGAACCTCTGCGACCACGACCTTCCGAGCTGCGTCCGCCACGGGCTGCTCTACCATGACCCTCCTCATCAGCATCGTTACATCTTACGATTCTGCCCTTGTACTCAGTACCATTCAATGCCTTCATCACGCGCTTAGCATCCTCCTCAGGCACCTCGATGTAGGCAAACTTACTCAGCAGGTCGATGTGACCCACCTCCTGACGACCCTTCACGTGCTTGTTCAGATACTGCATGATTTCGCCCGGATAGAAACCATCAGCCTTACCCAGGTTGATGAACAGTCTCTTGAAACCAGCCTCAGTCTCATGCTTTCTGCGACCATTGGAAACCTTGCCACGGCCTTCGCCACGGCTTCCACGGCTTCCACGGCCTTCTCCGCCACGGGACCCTTTGCCTGTTTCTGGCTTGATAATCTCAGGAGCATTCTTATAGTAATCGAGGAACTTACCGAAGGTGATGGTTACCATCTTCTTGATGATGTCCTCCTTGTCGATGTACTCAAACTGGCGGTTGATTTCAGCCATGTATGGTTCAATCTGATCCTCATCCACATCGGTCTTCATGATGTCGTCCATGGTCTTGAAGAGCTGCTTCTTGCAGATTTCCTCTGGGGTTGGCAAAACGCCGTCCACGAACTCCTTGCCAATCTGCTTCTCAATCTGGCGAACCTTGAACTTCTCTCTGGTATGGATGATAGAGATGGATGTTCCCTTCTTTCCGGCACGACCCGTACGACCGCTTCGGTGGGTGTAGCTAGCCACATCATCAGGCAAACCGTAGTTGATAACGTGAGTCAGATCCTCTACGTCCAGACCACGGGCAGCCACATCGGTAGCCACCAGGAACTGAACGGTATGGTTGCGGAACTTCTGCATGGTGAGGTCACGCTGCTGCTGACTCAAGTCGCCGTGCAGCGCCTCTGCATTATAACCATCCTTAATCAGCTTATCTGCAATATCCTGAGTCTCCAGCTTGGTGCGGCAGAAGATAATTGCAAAGATGCGCGGATAGAAATCCACCACACGCTTCAGGGCGAGATACTTGTCCTTGGCATTTACCAGATAGTAGATGTGGTTTACATGCTCAGCACCCTCGTTGCGCGAACCCACTACGATTTCCTTGTGGTCGTGCAGATAGTTGAGGGCAATCTTCTCGATGTCCTTGCTCATGGTAGCCGAGAAGAGCAGAGTGTTTCTATCTTCCGGAACGTTCTCGAAGATGGCATTGATGCTCTCAGAGAAGCCCATGTTCAGCATCTCGTCAGCCTCATCAAGCACCACGTTGTTCACGTTCTCCAACTGAGCCACGCCACGATTAATCAAATCGAGCAGACGACCAGGGGTAGCCACGATAATCTGCACACCATGCTTCAGGGTGCGAATCTGGCTTCCGATGTCGGTACCGCCATAAACAGCGACAATATGCAAACCGTTGATGTACTTGGCAAAACTGTTCAAATCGTCTGCAATCT
Source organism: Segatella sinensis (assembly GCF_040095255.1). Taxonomy (NCBI): domain Bacteria; kingdom Pseudomonadati; phylum Bacteroidota; class Bacteroidia; order Bacteroidales; family Prevotellaceae; genus Segatella; species Segatella sinensis. The sequence continues at coordinate 5,924 of NZ_JBBNGE010000002.1, forward strand.
GGAGGCAGAGCTCACGTGTAGGACTGAGGATGATAGCCTGTGTCTGCTTGCTGCTGGCATCAGTTTTCTGGATAACCGGAATACCGTAAGATGCAGTCTTACCCGTACCGGTCTGCGCCAACGCAATCACGTCGTTCTTATTACCAAGCAAATATGGGATAACTTCTTCCTGAACTGGCATTGGATTCTCAAATCCAAGCTCTTCGATGGCACGGCGAATCTCCTCGCTCACGCCCAATTCTTCAAATGTCTTCAAATCTTTTTAACCTTAATTCATTATAATCTAAATGGAAGGCCGAATTCACCCTCCCAGCCATGAATTAGGGTGCAAAATCCTTCCGAAACGCTTGCGGCAATCCCACGCATTTATTAAGATTGCCTAAATTCGGGTGCAAAGATACGAAAAAAATGCGAGTTTCTTGCATTTTTTGCGCAGAATTCATTATCTTTGCATTATCTTTACAGGTAAATCGGGCAATATTGCTCCGAACTGGCTAACAAGAATCATAAACATCAACCGAGAAGAACGAATATCGCGTCACAACGACATCGCTTAACCTCGAATAACAAAGAATCGAAAAAAATGAAAAAGGTAATTTTCACCCAGGATTGGATGGCAATGCATCCATACGAGAAACCAAACGAAGTAGATCAGTACTATACAGAACTGGCTAACGAAATATACCACGCCCTCGACGAGGCGTGCTTCACCCATCAGTTTAAGAATGTGGAGGATGCCAAGCAGCTTGCACTCAGCATTGCAGGCTACCTTGAGGATGTGATTTCCGGTGCAGGAATCTGGAAGACGTTTACTGCGGAATGCAAGAAGCGCTACGGTTCCTACATTCCTTTCTATGAGAACGAGGACGATTTCGTTCCGAATACCCTAAACGAAGATGTTCCAGCCTACGATCCGGAAGAAATCAACTTCGCCGACATCAAGTTCCTGTGTTGGCACCATTACCAGCAGAGCACCTACATTCAGGAAGCCGTTCCTTTCCTTTTCAGCACGATGACGCTGGCAGCCAAGCTTGCCTATAATCTGCTCGACAAGGAATACGAGACAGCGCCTGAGAATGAGCGTCTGATTACCTATCTGAGCGAAATGCCTGTACTGGAGAGTCAGAATGAAGAAGAAGAGAAGCAGCTCGACGAAATTCACCGCCGCGACACATTGGCTTGGTTTCACTATGGCTGCTACTTCAATGTGGGCAATCGCCAACGCCTGCAGTTCGCTCTCCAGCAGATGGCAAATTCTCCTCAGGGACTTACAGAGCCTATGGCCTACTCCGTACAGATGGAGATGACCATTGCCAGCAGAAGCAATCTTCTGGCGCTTACTTCCTTAGAGTGGCTTGAGAAGATTACGGCTGAAATGCCTACCCACAAGCTCTGGGAGGATAAGGAATTCAAGGAGAAGATCGAGAAGATGGAGGCTAGCGTAGATCGCGAGAAGGCTATCCACGATTACAACCTGCTGAAGGCAAAGGATTATGGCGACAAGTTCATCTTCCTGGAGGATGTGAAGACCCTGAAGGAGTTCCTCAAGAAGATTGAGTTCGAATTGCCTAAGGATATCCGATTCCCACAGAAATACGAGAAGGGCATCATCGTGAGCGCAAGTCCTTATACGGGTATCAATATCAGTTTCGGCTTCGCCCACTGCATCGCTTCGCCTGAAAATCCTTACTACAACGCTGAGCGCGCTGAGGAAGACTGCTTCAGCATCATCAGCGGCAACGGCCGCCCACTTCCTTACGAGATTGTGTGCAAGCTGATAGACAACAATATGTTGCCTGACGCCAATATCTTCACCAGCCGATATGTGAAGGAGGAAGGCTTGAAGATTACCCAGGCAAACCTCCAGTTCCTTGCCGATTACTATCTGATGGGCAGAAAGGACAAGGATCTGTCGCCAGCAGAATTGTGGTAAAATCATACAGAATATTCAAAAGTCTAGAGAAGAAAGAGCGGAAAAACAACTGTTAACTGTTAACTCTGTTAACCCCCGGTTGTTCTTCCGCTCTTTTTTATTTTTAGTAATTTCTCAGTTAGTTATTCCAAAATCACTAATTTAAAATTTGCTTGCACTTGATTAACCAAGCCGCATAATCGGGAGTAAATGACTGTTAACTCTGTTACCCCCTATTTCAGATTCTTATCCAGAAACTCCAGCATTTTCTCCTGCGCTTTCAATCCGCAGGAATGAGGGATTTCCCAAAGTTCCGTATCCAGCAGATTATCAGCTCCCTGACTCTTCCAAACCTTGTGCATTTCTGCGAAAGCATCCTTTACGCCAGGTACCGGAAAGAGCTTGTCTTTTGTACCATTGATGAAGAGCATCGGTTTCGGACAGGCGAGGGAGGCGATGTAAGGTTTGTCGATAAGAAATCTATCTTCCTGTTTATAAGATTAGTTATTGTTTGCAAAATTAAGAAATTATCCGCAAAAAGAGCCCAATAATCTCGAATTTTTTGCGTACCTTTGCCTAAAACATTTATAAATAACGGATAAAACATCATCAAATAGAAGATAAAACATCAATAAACAACAGATAAAACATTATCAAATAGAAGATAAAGCAATATGAAAATAGCAGTTTTTTGTTCAGCAAACAAGAATATCGACCCCGACTTCTTCACGATGACTGAAGAGATGGGAAAGTGGATGGCTGAGAACGGCCACGACCTGGTTTTCGGCGGCTGCAACTCCGGTCTGATGGATTGCATCGGCAAGGCTGTAAAGGCGCATGGCGGCAGAACCATCGGTGTGGTTCCTACGCTAGTAGAGCGAGGCGGCAGAACCTTCCCTGACCTCGACATCGAGATTCCGTGTGATAATCTCAGCGACCGCAAGGACCTGATGCTTGCCCAGAGCGACATCTTCGTAGCCCTTCCTGGCGGCATCGGCACCCTGGATGAAATCTTCACCATCGCCGCCGCCCACACCATCGGCTACCATCACAAGATGGTGATTCTCTACAACATGAAAGGCTTCTGGAACTCCACCATCGCCCTGCTGGATGATATGGCAGAGAAAAGCATGATTCGCGGCGATTGGCGAGATGTGATAGAAGTAGCGGATAACCTGGCAGAATTGACAAAGCTCTGCGAGGGATAGAACCCTCTATAGAATCATCTATAGAAATGAAGTAAAGCGACCTTCTACCGAGAATACAATTCGGCAGAAGGTCGCTTTTTACGTTCTTACAAACCAAAACTCTTTCTGGCTTGCCTCAATGTATTCTCTCCTACCGTATAAGCATAGCAGGCAGAAGGAATGAAATGAAGCGTACCAAAATCCATCTCCTTTACTCCTCCCTTACTGATGGAAGTTACCAATGCCTGAGGCAGATGATTCTTCTCCATAAAAAACTGTAAGGACGAAAGTTCAGAAGGTCTGTCGAAGAACCTGTCCGACCATTTGATTTCCACCGCCCAACAAGGCTTCTGCAAAGCATCATTGATGCCCACCAAATCCACCTCGCCCTGCGAACGCCCCATCTTCCAGTTGGCATAGGCAATGTGTCCCTTTCTCGGAATCCACTGCGAATAAATGGCAGTTTCTATCATGTCTCCGATATTGCCATCCATAATCTTGATTGGCTCAAAAAGCGCACATCTCAGCGAAGGATTAGTCAGATAAATCTTGAAAGTAGTTTGGCGCTGGAATCGCTTTGCCGTATCATCCGTTCTTGTCACAACCTTTATCAGGAAAGCAGCCTCCAGATACTGGACGTACCTGCGAATGGTTTCCTTCTTGACTCCCGATTCCTTCGACATACTTTCATACGAAAACTCCATACCGCTATGATAAGCTATCATCGTAAACAACGAATTCAGTTCCTGCACATCCGAAATGCCATAAAGACTCGGCAAATCTCTCAACAATACCTTATCTACAATATCGTGGCGAACAAACTGCCCCGGGTCTTCCTGCATTCGGGAAGAAAAAGCCACCTCAGGATAACCGCCATAATTGATATAGTCGAGGAAGAGACTGTTCAGCTTATCAATATCTATCGTACTATAGATATCGCTCTCTATCCCATCCCATTCCACCTTGGATTGGCGCATCAAATGCTCATATTTCTTAAGATGGATATACTCGAAGAAAAGCAACGGCGGCAGATTGAAATCGGTAAACCTGCCCGCTCCGCTTTCGTTGCTGCTCTTTTTCAATGCCGCAGCAGCAGAACCGGAAGCCACAAACTTCACGTTGTGATAAGTATCTACCAGGGATTTCAGATTGATTTCCCAGTCTTTGAGATACTGTATCTCGTCGAAGAAAACATAAAATTCTTCCTGGCTGTCTTCCTTATCCAATATCTGTTTTGCCAAAGAAAACAACTGTTCCAAGAGGATATTATTATAGATAGGAGTTTCCACCGAAACATAGATGATATTCTGAGGCGATACGCCCTCGTCTATCAACCGCTGGATGGAATGATAGAGCATCACCGTCTTACCCACTCGGCGAGGTCCCATCAAGATGAGGGCACGCTGAATGCTGACATCCCTTACCAGTGGATAGAAGATGTCGAGATAGAGGCGAGGACTCATTTCCTGATAGTAAGAAGGTATCCTGCCTTCCGTCCACCAAGGGTTGTCTATCTTCAACCTACCCAATATCTGTTTCTCTAAAAGTGCCGTATATTCCATAATTCCAACTATTTTTGGGCACAAATATACGGATAAATTTCTTAATCTGCAAGTTTTGGTAAAAATAAGCCTATTTTTTTATGCTTAATTTGCATTTCTAGGCGATTTTTCAGACAAAAGCGTGCATTTTAAGGAAAAAGGGACTCTGTTTCGCTCATTTTCTATATTAATTTACGATTATAACTTATTGAATATCAATATTAAAAACAAGGCTTGCAAATTAAGCATATTGAAATATGCTTAATTTGCAACCATATAGAACTCTAAAGAAAGAGCGGAAAAACAACTGTTAACTGTTAACTCTGTTAACCCCCAGTTGTTCTTCCGCCCTTAAACTTTTATTCCGCCAGCAGCTTCTCAGCCATCGCCTTACCCAGCGCCTCGCACTGCGCCTTCACCTCTGGAGTAATCGCCTGCTTCATATCTACCGGCTCGCCCACTGGCTCGTAGTGGAGCTTGGTTTCGTTCCACTCCTGAATCTTAGCCACAGCCTTGCTTGCCCAGCAATGAGAACCGTACCAGCCAAGAAGGTGGTTCTTGATGTCCTTATTGGCAAGCTCAGAGAGGAGAACCTCCATCTCGTGATAAAGACCGGCATTGTAGGTTGGAGCACCTACGATAAGACCCTTGTAGCGGAAGATGTCGCGCAGAATGTAGCTGTGGTGAGTCTTCGAGATATTGTACATTACGATGTTCTTCACGCCAGCCTTGCTTGCTGCACGGGCGATGATTTCGGCCATACGCTCGGTGTTGCCGTACATGGTGCCGTAACAGATAACCAAGCCCGGCTCCGTCTCATACTTCGACATCTTATCATACATGCCGATTACCTTCTCAATATGCTCGTGCCAAACCGGACCATGGGTTGAGCAGATATAATCCAGCTCCACGCCAGCCAACTTCTTCAAGGCATTCTGAACAGGGATTCCATACTTACCCACAATGTTTGAGTAGTAGCGAACCATCTCCAGCCAGAAAGTCTCGCAGTTGATTTCCGTATCGATGATTCCGCCGTTCAGTGCGCCGAAGCAGCCGAACGCATCGCCCGAGAAGAGCACCTTGTTCTTCGCATCCAGGGTAACCATCGTTTCTGGCCAGTGAACCATAGGGATGAGAACGAAGCTCAGATCGTGGTTGCCCAGAGAAAGAGTTTCGCCATTCTTCACCTCTACCACATCGTCGGTAACGCCATAGAAGCCTTCGAGCATTCCCAGCGTCTTCTTGTTGCCCACGATCTTGATGTTAGGGTAATATTTCTTGATGAGGGCGATGGAGCCGCTGTGGTCAGGTTCCATGTGGTTGATGATGAGGTAATCGATTTCGCGGTCGCCAATCACCTCGTGAATGTTCTCGAGGAACTGGGTGAAGAAATCAACCTCTACAGTATCTACCAGCGCGACCTTCTCATCGTCAATGATATAAGAGTTGTAGCTCACTCCGTTAGGCAAAGGCCAGAGGCCCTCAAAACGATGCTTATTGCGATCGTTTACGCCTACGTAATAAATCTTGTCTATAATTTCTGTCATATCTTTTCTTTATTTTACAATGTTCTATAATAATATTTAAAGCTTTTGCCCTTACAGGGCGACAGGGGGAAATGTTGTTTATACCCAGGGTGTTGCCCTGGGCTAGGAGCTTCTGCCCTTTACCTTTCCCTTCGGCCGGTGACCGTTGGTTCAGGGCGTATTGCTAGAATTACAATTCCTTCTTCTTTTCTTCTCCGAATTCCTTGGAAACATAATTGTAGATGTCCTTGCAGCATTCGGTGGAAAATTCCTGGGCGCTCTTCAGGAGGCTGTCCCATTGCGCCTCAGACAATCCACGGTCGATATCCTCGCGGGTGATTCCATCCTTGATCAGTCCGAATACGAAACCGGCATTGAAGTTATCGCCGGCTCCGATGGTGCTCACCGGCTTCATCTTCTCCGAAGGATAACTCTTGGCAAAGCCGTTCTCGGCTCTCACCTCTACAGGCTCAGCGCCCTGGGTGCAGATAAACTTCTTGCAGTAGAAACTGATTTCGGCATTATACACCTTATCCGCCTCCGGCTTCTTGTAGAGGATTCCGAAGTCCTCATGGCTTCCGCGCACAAAATCAGCATACTCCAGGTTCTCTATCAGATTAGGCGTAATCTTCATGATCTCATTCTGATGAGAAGCACGGAAGTTGATGTCGTAATAGAGGATGGCACCGTGATTCTTGGCGTACTCCAGAAAACCGGCCACCTGAGGACGAACCACCGGATTCAGGGCGAAGAACGAACCGAAGAGCACGATGTCGCCAGGATTGATTTCGGGAGTGGCAAACTCCAGCTGGTCGTGGGGATGGTCCTTGTAGAAGATGTAGTCGGCATTGTTGTTCTCGTCGAGGAACGCCAGCGAGAGCGGCGACTTCGATTCCGGAAAGATGCTCACATTGTCGGCATTCACCCCATTATCTCTCAGAAACTGAATCACATACTCACCAATACGGTCGTTGCCCGCCTCGCTGATAAACGAAGCATTCACGCCCGCACGTCCCAACGAGATGACTGCATTGAACGATGAGCCACCTGGTACTGCCTCTATCGGCTTGCCGTTCTTGAAGATGATATCAAGCACGGTCTCTCCTATTCCTATAACCTTACGCATTGTTTTATGTCTCTATTTATATTTTTTGGGGACAAAGATAATTCTTTTTGGCGATAATGCAAAATAAATGCCTAATATTTTGGATAAATTACATTTTCAATGTAACTTTGCACCTTGAAATGAAATACAATACTTATACATTAGACAATGGACTCCGCATCATCCACCTGCCATCAGATAGCCAGGTGGTGTATTGCGGTTATCAGATAAACGCCGGTACCCGCAACGAGGAACCGGGCGAGGAGGGCTTGGCTCACTTCTGCGAGCACGTCACCTTCAAGGGCACCGAACGCCGCAAGGCGTGGCACATACTCAACTGTCTGGAGAGTGTGGGCGGCGACCTGAATGCCTACACCAACAAGGAGGGCACGGTGTATTACTCCGCCATCCTGAAGGAGCACATCGCAAGGGCCGTGGACCTGCTTTCCGACATCGTCTTCCACTCGGTTTATCCGCAGGCGGAAATAGACAAGGAGGTGGAGGTAATCTGCGATGAGATAGAGAGCTACAACGATTCGCCTGCCGAACTGATTTACGATGAGTTCGAGAATATCCTCTTCAAGGGTTCGCCGCTGGGGCATAATATCCTGGGCACTGCCGAGCAGGTTCGGGCTTTCAAGACGGAGGATGCGCTGCACTTCACAAGGAAACTTTACCGGCCGGATAATGCGATATTCTTCGCATACGGGGATATTGATTTCAAGAAGCTGGTAAAGCTTATCAGGAAGGCTTTGGGAGAGTGCCCAAAAGGCCGAGAGCTTGCTTGCTCGGCGGATTGCAAATCCGCCGAAACGCCTACGGAAGAAAGGATTGCAGAAGAAACACCTACGGAAGAAAGGATTGCAGAAGAAACGCCTACTGGCGAAACACCTACGGAAGAAATGGAAGCAGGCGATGCAAATCATAAAGTTCAAAGCTCAAAGTTCAATGTTCAAAGTAAAGTTGCTGGCCAGACAATCGTGATGCAGAAAAATACCCATCAGGCTCATGTGATGATAGGAACCCGCGCTTACGATGTGAACGACGACCGCCGAATGCCGCTCTATCTGCTCAACAATATGCTGGGCGGACCGGGTATGAACGCCAAGCTGAACCTCGCCCTCAGAGAGCACAACGGCTTGGTTTACACCGTAGAAAGCACGATGGTGGCTTATGGCGATACGGGCACCTGGAGCATCTATTTCGGCTGCGATGAGCACGATGTGAAACGCTGCCTCCGCCTGGTTCGCAAGGAACTGGATAAGTTCATGCAGAAGCCATTGAGCGATGCGCAGCTCAAGGCTGCCAAGAAACAGATTAAGGGTCAGATAGGCGTAGCTTGCGACAACCGCGAGAACTTCGCCCTCGACTTCGGCAAGAGCTTCCTGCACTATGGCTGGGAGAAGAACGTTGACCGCCTCTACGAGCAGGTGGATGAGATTACCGCCGCTCAAATTCAAGCCGTGGCTCAGGAACTGTTTGACAAAGACAGGCTCACCACCCTGATTTTCAAGTAGTTTTTGAACCAAAAAAAAATAGCAGAGGCAATGCAAAAAGCAAAGGCTACGCCCCATGCGTCCTGAAAGGCAGAGGCTATGCCCCACACGCCCTGAAAGGGCAGAAGCTCCTAGCCCAGGGCAACACCCTGGGTATAAACAGCATTTCGCCCTGCGCCCTGAAAGGGCAAAAGCTTTAAAATACATTGTTAATAACTAACTTTTATACATTATGATGAAACAATTCATGTTATCAATCTGCCTCCTCTGCGCCTGCACTACCTTACAGGCACAAGGACGCAAGCACACTACATTTTATGACCAGAGAGCTACGCTCTTTGAAGTTCTCCCAACCAGCAAGAAGGACATCATCTTCCTGGGCAACAGCATCACCAACGGAGGTGAATGGACGGAACTGCTTGGCAACCCACACGCCAAGAACCGTGGAATCAGCGGCGATAGAACCGATGGCGTTCTCGACCGCCTCCACGTCATCACCAAGGGCAAGCCAGCCAAGATCTTCCTCTTGATCGGCATTAACGACCTCTCCGGAGGCCGCAGCATCGAGGAAATCGCCAAGAACATCGATGAGATTGCTGAACGGATCAAGAAGGAATCTCCTTCTACCCGACTCTATCTGCAGAGCGTTCTGCCGCTGAACCCAAAGTTCAACATGTTTGTTGACCATATGAGCCGCAAGAAAGATGTTCCTGCCCTCAATGCCCTGATCAAAGACATCGCCAACCGACGTGGCTTGACCTACATCGACCTCTTCTCTGAGTTCGTGGTTCCTGGAACCCAGGACATGAACCCGGATTACAGCAACGACGGCTTGCATCTGCTCGGAAAAGGCTACCAGAACTGGGTTAGAATCCTGAAGCCTTATCTTGGCAAATAAAGAGAAACAAAGAAAATCGGGCTGTTAACTGTTAACCTGTTAACTACCCGATTTCTTTTTTCTGACCTACTAAGTATAATAACTTGTTTCTTACCTACTGAGTATAATATCCTATATGAATTAAAAACTGCTGATTTTGATATCTAACTGAATTAATACTGCACTTTTGAAGGTGATAATCTTATACCTTATCTATTTATATCTATATCGTCTATTTATATCTATATCTGCCTGATATTGATGTTAAACAAAAAAAGGAGCATCATCTGCTCCCTCATTCCGGAAAGCCCCATTGGCTCCCCTTCTCCATCTCGGAAGCCCATATTGGCTTCCTACTTTGCTTCAATTACTGTTTCTGAACTTTTAAAGTTCCTTACTTCACTGGCAGCTTAAGCAAGCTTGTTGCTAGCTGCGCCTACTGTTGCAGCAAATGCTACTACTGCTGCGAAAACAATACCTAATACTAACATAACTATTCCCTTTCTTTACTTTAATTTCAACATTATCCTTTTCTTAACAATCTTTCAATGTTACCCTATTTTCAATCTTTACCTTATTTCTAATACCTCTCTTATCCTGAAATCAATCATTAACCTTTTCCGTATCCTGACTTTTCAATCTTTATCCCTTATTATCAATACCTTTCGTATCCTGAAATTACTAATCTTTTATCCTTCTTTCTTAATTCCGATGCAAAGATACAACTTTCTGTGTTCGAACACAAACTTTTTAGGAGAAAAGTTTCAAAAAGCACCGATTTCTTGATGAAGGTCAAGAACCTTTACAGAGATGTTACAAAAAGGAGGTATTTTTAAAGCTTTTGCCCTTTCAGGGCGACAGGCGTGCTGCCATGGTTCCCAAGGCGATGCCCTGGGCTAGGAGCTTCTGCCCTTTCAGGGCGTATGGGCATTGGCTTCTGCTTTTTTCAGGGCGTGCGGTTTGCGCTTTTACCCTTTCAGGGCGTGCTGACAAAAGCGGGAGCGTGGGACTTTCGCCACGCCCCCTTCACTAGCCTTACGCTGCCATTCCAGGTGTTCCATAATGGCCATACTTGGCGATGAACTTAGCCGTCTTGGAGAAGGTATCATCATCGTTCTTCACGATGAAGCCACGCTTCTTCCAGTTGCACAGGAGGATGGCAAGCTTCGTCTTGGTGCCATGAACCATACAGACATTCTGAATCTCAGCCTTGTCAAAGGTATCGTGAACGAAGAGAAGAAGATTGCTCACACCGGATGAATGGCACACGGCACGATTGTCGGCATCTATCGCCTCCTGCATCTGATTGCCGAAGAAGCGCATCTTGCACCACAGATCATACTTCACGCTCCACTCTATGAAATCCTCTATCGGCTTCTCCCACTTCTCGCCATTCGCCAGATAAAGCACCATCGCCCTGCGGAAACCATTCGCCAAACCACGCTTGGCAAACTCGGCGTAAGGCTTGTTGTAAGCCAGCTGAGCCATCTCCATAATCTCACTGCCCAGTCGCTCGATAAGCTGGCGCGCCTTCCTGCACTCCTTGAAACCGCTGGCAGCATTCAAACGATGGATGTAAGGAGCCAGCTCCGACTTGAACAGCGCATCATACTCTCCCACTACCGGATAAGGAGCGAAATCGGGACGGATGATGGTGGCAAGCGATAGGCGGCTCACGGCTCCATCAGCCACCTCTCTTACCGAGAAGAACTTCTGGGTAACGGCAATGGTGCTCGAAGCATTCCAGTTGAAACGGGTCTTCACGCGGGCTGTAACGCTCTTGGTGCCCACACGCTCCTGACCATCTTCAGAGTTGTCCCAGCAGAGACGGATCAGCTGGCTAGGGTCGTTGAACTTCCTGAGCATGTCCACCTCGTCCATCTTGCAGTAGAGATAGGCACCGCCAGCCTTCTGCACGTCGTCGAGACGCTGGATGTAGGCAGCACGGGTAAGGTCGGGCGAAACGATGCGGATGCAGATGTCTTCCGGGCGAACGGGCTTCTTCTTGTTGTCGCCCATGGTGTTCACCTCGTCCTTCCAATCCTGCTCCTTCTGACGGTTCACCTTATCCATCTGCACCAGGTCTTCGATGATGCAGTCGATAGGACCATTTACCGCCGATTTACCAGACGACATAGGGGCTACGAGCAGGTTCATCATCGCCGCCTCGTGCACCTGATTGTCGATGTAGCGGAAGTTGACGCCCTTGAGATGAGCGGCAAGCGGAGGAAAGACCGCCATCGCCACAGGCGCCTTGAAATCGGCTGGCACCTTGCTGGTGAGCAGCTTGATGAGCTTAGGCAATCGGGCAGGCATCTGAGGGGGAACATCAGCGTAGATTCCCGCCTTCTCGGTGGCCTGCTTGGCGAGATAGTTCTTGCGGGCAAGCTCCACCGCCTGCTTCACGAGCTGAGGCATTTCCGAGGACTGAGCCACCTTGCAGGCGCTCTCTACAGAGGCGAACGCCTTCGCCTCGTCTTCGCCGAAGATTTCGATTACCTGCTTAATCCAAGCCGCCTCGCTGTTGCAGATGTATCTGAGCAGACAGGCTTCCCGATAGATGAAGTTGTTGCGGTTGCCATGGGCAGGAGCGCCGCCCATCAAATCCACCAGCGACTTCACAATCTCCTCGTAAGGAACGCCGTCGTAAGTCTGCTCATACTGCACGGCATTGGCAGCCTTTCTCGCCTTCTCCTCCTCGCTCTCGATAGGTAGGAAATCTACGGTTGGAGCAGAGGAAGAAGATGATGATGCAGAAGAAGCCCCCTGTGAAGATTGACTCTGAGAAGACTGTCCCTGGAAAGATTGACCTTGAGCTGATGGATTCCGAGGAATAGAATTCAAGGATGATGGATTCTGCTGAGCTACCTGATGCTGGCCAGCATTCTGCTGAACTGATGGATTCTGCTGGGCAGTACGATGCTTTGCAGAATCTACATCCAATGGACGGCCGTCGATATCCAATCCTCTCTTTCTATAAGCCTCACGATATTCTGCCACGGCTTCCTCATCCAGTCGCTTGTACCAGTCGTCGGCAGTATAGATCTGGCTCACGGCATCGGTGATGAAGATGATGCGCTCAGGCGTAACGCAGCTTGGGTCTTCGGTGGCATGAATGAGCTTGCAGAAGGCACTCTGCGCCTCAGCGATGGTCATTCCGATAGGGATTCGGATGTCGATGTGCGCCTTGTTACGAGCCGAACGTTCCACGTGAAGCACTTTTCCCTTCCAAAGCTCGATTTCATCGGCAGAGAAAATCTTCTCTCTAAGAAGCTTCTCGGCAGGATCATCAAACATTCCGTTCAGCAGCAGGGCATTCTTTACCGCCGTCTCCACCTCCTCCGGGTTGTCGATGTCCACGGTGGTCTGGAAGGTAAAGGCATCCGGGTCGATGGTCTTCTGGGCACGATGGTCGTCGAGGAAGTGGAAGTAGTGAGGAGAGCGGAACGGCAACTGCTTCTTGAGTGCGGAAATCTGCTTGTCGAGCTGCTTGAAGGTCTCGCCCGCCTTCACCTCCTCCTGCTTCTTGATGATGGCGAAGGCAAGGTCATCCTCGTTCTGATACTGCGCAGCATCCACAGCCTCAGCCGCCTGCTGCTGCATCAGGTTCTGCTTGGCGGTGAGGTCACGAATCTGCCCTACGAGGGTGCAGAGCCAAGGCTGCTTGGTAAGCTCGGTGTAGTAATCGAGGAGACAAGTGGAAATCTTACCCATATTCGCATTGCGGTTAGGGTTCATGGCGATGAGACGACGGCTCATCTGCTTACACTCCTCAAAAGATAATAACTGTTTCATAAATTTTTCTTTTTTTATTTCAACATCCCTTCAAACCAGAAGAGAGTTGAGGGGTTAATAATATTGTTTTCCGGAAATACTGAGAGCTATAACCACCCTTCCGAAGATGATTATACTAACGAGAGGATACCGCCACGCCCAAGATGAAAGGGCAAGGAGGAAGAACAATTCAAAGTACACCGAGGGAACCTGCCAGGAAAACATGGCAGACATCTGAAACCATACCTTTAGCAACACGCAGCCTACTGCGTGGATCTTTTGTATCAACATGTCAAAGAACACCGCTCTTTCAGCCGAAAAAGCGGTGCAAAGATAATACAAAAAAAAGCAAGTCAAATATTATACCTCTGCCGACGGGGCGCGTATAAAAATATCGGGGGCAGAGGTATAAAAGTTATTAGATGAAGGTATAAAACGAGGTATAAACGAGAGACAAGCAGGCAAAGAGACAAGCAGGCAAAAAAAAGTTGGCAACTGATTACAAATCCGCTGCCAACGCCCATTATTCTTTTAGCCAAACATCTAACATTATCCCCTTCTTAAAGGCTTCATTTCTCAGGATTTCCATAAAAACATCAACAATCTCACAATAACGGTTGAATTTTGCATCTTGCGTATTGACAAGCTCTTCCTGCTCCAAATCTTTCCACTTCAATGCTTCATGGTCGGAAAAGGGAGCGACTCCTGCTTGCCTTAAATCATTCCTACCGCAGAGAGGAGCTTTCGGACCGGATATTTTTTTGCCTTCAAATAGCTTTTCCAAGAAAGTACAGAACGACTGAGGAGAATTGGATGGGAGTAATTCCCAATCGCCCATCAGGCGGAAAACTGGATACCAATAGACCTTTTTTGAAAGAAACACGCCATAACATCCCCTCTTCTGATAAACAGCAATCTTCAAGACTGCCTTTTCCACCAGTTCCTTGAGTTCATTATTATGCTCTCCGATCGCAGGCTTCTTCCCCACTGTCTTCATCGCTAGCAGCGCCTCCTCGTTGCCGTGCTTGCCCCACTGCTTCACATCGCTCACCCTGCCGTTCATAATCATCAGTACGATGCCCGAGAGCAGCTGGAGCATCATCTTGCGAGGCACACGCTTATAGAATACCTGGCGGAGGAAATCTACCGGGTCGGCCTTGAACGTGGGATAGAGCGAATATGGGAAGGCATAGAGCTGCTTTTCTATGGCGTCCAGCTGGTCTTTATAGTCGTAGGCGCCCGTCTGCTTCTTCTTGATGGCGATAGGCGCATCTACGAAGAAAGACTGGGCTGCACGCTCACGATAAGCGGAACTGGTAATGAATCCCATCTCCGTATACAGTTGCTCGCCCATACGATGGATTTCCTCATCGTCTATGAGGTCGAGGTTGTTAAGAATGCGGTTTCTCGTCTGCGTCATCTCGCGCGAATAATCGCTTCGCTGTATTTCCATGAAGCTGCTGAGCCGCTCCCTAGCCTCTTCCAGGTTGTCGCGCAGCTCTGCCTCCAGCGCCGACCGGGAATCGGCATCAAGAGGGTTCTTATCGGCTTCAGCGGAATCTGAATCATGAGAGGAATCTGAATCATGAGAGGAATCTGAATCATGAGAAGAATCTGAATCCCGTGAGAGTTGCTCCTGGATGCTGATGATGTCGTTGATGACGCCTTCCAGCATCATGGTACAATCACTGAAACGGGTCAGCTTGTCGATGGGCAGAATGGGTCCGGAATAGTGCCAGCCGTCATAGATTCCGTCATCATAGATTTCCCTGCGTGCCAGCTCTATCTCCTGCTCAGAGACGTCCACGCGCGCCTCCACTATCAGCTGGAGCCCCGACTTCTCATCTGCACCCTCCTTGCTGTTGCTTCCCTGGCATCGGGTGCGCAGGTTCCTGCCCTTCCGGGCAATGATGAGGGCTCTTACGTCCTCGCCCTCCAGGGCTGAGACATAGCCGATGAAAAGCTGCTTGTCGTAAGCCTTTACAGCCAGCATATCAAAGGGATTGGCGTCATCGGGCACGAGGCAGATGGTTCTGCCCTCTGCCTCCCTGGCGTATTCTACCTCACGACCTTTCACGTCGTTGTGGGTAAGACCTACTATATGGAATTTCAGTTTCTTCATTTTATGTTGTTATTATTGTTTTGATGTTGTATTTTGTTTGATGTTGTTATAGTCGGGTACAAAAGTACGGCTTTTCGATGAACCCACCAAGCATACTTGTTTAAATTTCCTAAAAGAGCATCTGGGAGCAGCAGGGAGTTAACAGGGTTAACAGTTAACAGCTGTTTTTCCTATCTTCCCCTTGCGTACCTTATTATATTTAAATATATATATACTTATTTTTATATATGTGTAGGAAGGGGAGTATGCATTTTTGGGGTGTTAACTGTTAACCTGTTAACTCTGCCCGATTGATGAGGGGGAGAATGGGGCAACGGGAGATGAGGGCTAAATGGGCTTATATGATGGCTTTAACGGGTCATAATAGATGACCAATGCCGGTCATCATTTATCGTTAGAATAAGGACAAGAGAAGGCAGAATACTACGATTTCACATCGGCCAACCCATGACTTCCCTAGCAGAAAACCATGAGTTGAGGGGCAGAAAACTATGGATTAGCTTTTTTAACGTTTTATTTACGCCTGCACGGACGATGATTTCAAAAGCTTGTTCAAACAGGAATTATTTCTTCTTTTCTGCCTCATTTTCCAATTATCTGCCTCATTTTTGTGTTTAAATGAGGCAGATAATTAGGGAAAGAGGCGATACTCTACCTTGGTTATTTATAGGTAGAATATCGCCTCGTTTCCTTCATTGAAGAGGAGG
This sequence comes from Segatella sinensis, assembly GCF_040095255.1. Taxonomy (NCBI): domain Bacteria; kingdom Pseudomonadati; phylum Bacteroidota; class Bacteroidia; order Bacteroidales; family Prevotellaceae; genus Segatella; species Segatella sinensis. The sequence continues at coordinate 22,171 of NZ_JBBNGE010000002.1, forward strand.
TCCAGGATGCTCATATTCGGCTGGAAACCGTGCTTCTGTTCATAGACCTGATAATAGCGCTTGGGAGCGAATTCAGCGTCAGGAAGCGGCTTCTTTGGGCGAATCGCATCGCGGAAATCAACTATACTTTGAACTTCTTTACTTTGAACTTTGAGATTTGAACTTTGAACTTTATGATCAGCAATGCTATCAAATTGGCTTTCCCCTTGGCCGCCGAACGTTGTTTCTTCGCTCTTCACTCTTCGTTCTTCACTTAAAATATACTCCTCCGTAATTGAAATCTTGGGACGGATGTCGAGGAGCTCTATCATCTTCTCGGTAGTCTCCATATTGAAATCGAAGAGGAACTCGTATTTCTTTTCGAAGAAGGGGCGGATGTCGTCCTGGTAATACTCGAAGAATGGACTCTCGCCATAGGCGGAGAGGAGCGCATTCCAGTGGACATGGCGCCAGTTGGCGTGGTCGGAGATGCGGATGTCCTTCATCGCCAGCGATGTGTTGTGGTTCGTTGGGATGGTGAGCGAGAGGGGGCCGTTGGTGGTCGGGATGATCATACGGTTGCGATAGGTTTGCTTGATAAAGCTCTCGTGGCGCTCTATCAGGCATTCATCGTAGCGGTTCAGCTTCTGATACCACTGGATGGGACCGAAATATGTGGAGGAAAGAAGGGCTTTCAATTTACTTTGAACTTTGAGATTTATGATTACTTTGAACTTTGAGATTTATGATTACTTTGAACTTTGAGATTTGAACTTTGAACTTTATGATTACTCTTTACTTTGTACTTTGAACTGTATGATATGCAGCCACTCTAGCAACTTATTGCTAATCATAAAGTTCAAAGTTCAAAGTTCAAAGTTCAAAGTTCAAAGTTCAAAACAGCTTATACGCCTTGCCTATCATCTGATGCTTGTGCACCAGCTGCTGCCCGGTAGGCGTCTTCAGGAGATAGAAGCGGCAATCCTTGCAGCCGCAGCGCCTGCAGCATACCATAGGGATGATGAAACTCGCCGTATCGACAAGAATCGTATCGCCCGGCAGCTTCTCTATCCTACCGATGAAATAAGCCTCAGCAACTATCTTGCGGCGCTGGTTGCGGCGCTGATACGTGACGGAATCCCGGAACACCACCACCTCGCCACGATTGAAAAAATCGCAGTCAATCCTATTCACTATCACCCGGTTGCCAGCCTGCAGTTGCGGAGGAAGACCTCCCGCAGGCACCGTGAAGACAGTGAAGGCATAGGTTCGCACCGCCCACACCAGGAGCAGCGACAATCCTAAAGCTATTAGGAACTTAACTGCGATTTTCAAATCTATCTTTGCTTTCTTGATTTCAAAAAACTTCTGTTACTTGATGTTATCTACGAAGTTGAACAGGCGGTTCCAGCGGATGCCAGAGAAGCCCGGATGGTCAGGACTGTGGCTCCACCAGATGAAGATTGGCTTGCCCACGATGTGGTCCTCTGGCACGAAGCCCCAATAGCGGCTGTCGGCTGAGTTGTGGCGGTTGTCGCCCATCATCCAGTAATAGTCGAGCTTGAAGGTGTAGCTCTTCGCCAACTTGCCGTTGATGAAAATGTTGCCCTGGCTATCTACCTTCAGGTCGTTGCCCTCGTAAACCTTGATGCAGCGCTCGTAGATAGGAAGGTTCTTCAAGTTGAGCTGGATGCTCTTGCCCTTCTTCGGAATCCATACCGGACCGTAGTTGTCTCTTGTCCAGCCGGTATAGGCATTCAGCGGATAGAGGTCGCCATAGATTGCATCAGCATTGATGGAGATGCTCTCCACGAGGTTCTTGTTCGCCTTCAGGGCGAGACAAGCCTTCTTGGTGAGTGGAATCACGCCGCTCTGATTGTACATCAGGAGGTCTTCGTTGGTGATTCCCAGCTCATCGGCAAGCTCTACAGGAAACTCGCCCTTGAGCTTCATCTTATAGGTATATTGCACATTATCAGGCTCCTTGTTCGCCTTGCCGTCGAGATAAACGATGCGGTTCTTGATCTGCAGGGTCTGACCCGGCAAACCAACGCAGCGCTTCACGTAGTTCTCGCGGCGGTCGGTAGGACGGCTGATGATGTCGCCATATTCGCCCGGCATGCTGGCGATGTAGTTGCGTCCGGCAGCATACACTTTTTCGAAGTATCGGCGCTGTTGCAATGGGTTCAGCACGCGCACATCCTGCTGCTGTCCGTTCTGCTCCAGAATCTGGTCGCCGATGGAATAAACCATCTGATAGTAATCATTCGCCTGATAGCGCTCCTCGTTGCAGAGGGTGTCGCCGGCAGGATAGTTGAACACCACGATGTCGTTGAGCTTCACGTTGCCCAATCCTTTTACTCGGCGGTAATCCCAGTGAGGCCACTCCACGTAGCTCTTCACGTTGACCAGCGGCAGGGTGTGCTGGGTCAGAGGCATGGTGAGCGGGGTTTCAGGAATGCGAGGTCCATAGCTTACCTTGCTCACGAAGAGATAGTCGCCCGTGAGGAGACTCTTTTCGAGAGATGATGATGGAATCACATAGTTCTGGAAGAAGAAGAGGTTGATGAAATATACTGCCACGAGGGCGAATACGAGGGCATCAACCCAGCTCATGATGAAGCGCACGGGGCCTTCTTCATCCTTCCACCACTGCCAGTGAATCTTCTTGGTGATGTAAACATCGAAGATGAACGGAACCACGATGAGTCCCAGCCAGCTCTCTACCCATATCAGGAAGAGGAGGTAGAGGGCGAGAACCACTGCGAACTTCGCCCACTGCACCTTCATATTGAGGTTTTGTTTCTGTTTATCAATCATGTCTTTTTTCTTAATTTCAGGAGAAATCTTGTTTCAAGAAATCATATTTCAAGAGATCATATTTCCGAGATTCCTGATTTAGAACTTAAATAAATCTGATGTTGTGAGCAAACCGGAATGGTTGGCTGTGAACTCAGCTGCGAGAACGGCTCCCAGGGCAAAGCCCTTGCGTGAGTGGGCACTGTGCTCGATGGTAATCATATCAGCATCTGAATCATACATCACGGCGTGGATTCCTGGAACCTCGCCATCGCGTACGCAGTTGATCACCAAATCCTCATCGGTGATGTTAGCATCGCCCTCATCGTGATGACCATCCTCTGTCCAATAGGTTACGCCACGCTTCCAGTCCTTCTTTCTATCGATGTTGTCGATGATTTCCTCGGCCAGGGTGATGGCTGTTCCTGATGGCGCATCGAGCTTATGCACGTGGTGGGTTTCCTGCATGCAGACAGAGTACTGTGGGAAACCGTTCATGATCTTAGCCAGATAGCGGTTTACGGCAGAGAAGATAGCCACACCGATGCTGAAGTTAGAGGCCCAGAAGAGGGTCTGCTTACCGTCGGCGCAGAGCTTCTCCACGTCTTCCTTATGGTCTTTCATCCAACCTGTTGAACCTGAAACCACCTTCACGTTGTGTGAGAAAGCCTTCAGATAGTTGCCGTAAGCGGCAGTAGGGTTTGTAAACTCGATGGCAACATCGGCAGAGCAGAACTCCGGACTGTCGATATCCTCAGGGTTATTCACGTCAATCTTACATACGATTTCGTGGCCACGCTGCAGGGCGATCTCCTCGATCATGTGTCCCATCTTTCCGTAGCCGATCAAAGCTATTTTCATCTTTATCTAAATTTTATTTGTTTTACTCTAACTGATATTTCCGTATGGCAGGGAGAAGGAGAAAGCTTGCCATTGCGTTTTTGCATCGTCATTCTTTGCCTCCTCAAACCAAACGTTTCGGCAAAAATACAATTTTTTCTTTGAAAAACCTTGAAAAATCCTTGTTATTATAATAATAAATAGAAAATTTTGGTTATTTTTGCAGTGATTTAGGGCTTTTAGCCTCATTTAGTAACTAAAAAAGAGAAAATGATGAGCAAATACATATTCGAGACAAAGATGGAAGTGAGGGATTACGAGTGCGATATTGAGGGCATTGTGAACAACGCCAACTATCTGCACTACATGGAGCATACCCGCCATCTCTTCCTGAAGGAATGCGGCCTCAGCTTTGCCGAAATGCACAACAAGGGCGTGGATGCCGTGGTGGCGAGAATGAACCTGCAGTACAAGATTCCGCTGCGATGCGATGACGAATTCCTTTCGCGTCTGTGGCTGGAGAAGCAGGGCGTGAGATACGTCTTCCATCAGGACATCCTCCGTGCCAGCGATGAGAAGCTCTGCCTCAAGGCAACCGTAGAACTCGTCTGCCTCATCAACGGCAAACTGGGCAACAGCGAGGACTACGACAAGGCGTTTGGGAAATACCTTGGAGAGAGTTAATAGTTGAGAGTTAACAGTTAACAGGTTAACAGTTAGAAACTGAAGTTTCGCATGTGGTTCAAGTACGGGCTGTAGGCCCAAAAGCTCCTAGCCCAGGGCAGCGCCCTGGGCTAGGAGCTTCTGCCCTTTCAGGGCGTGTGGAACTCACTTGCGAAACTTGAATTAGAAATCTAAAAGCCGAAACAATATGGAGCAACTACTTCACTACGTGTGGAAGCACAAACTCTTCCCACTCTCCCCTCTTTCCACCACCGACCATAGGCAGGTGGAAGTTATCGCCCCCGGACTCCACAACCGCAATGCAGGGCCCGACTTCTTCAACGCCAAGCTGAAAATCAACGGAACCCTATGGGTGGGCAACGTGGAGATTCACGACAAGGCGAGCGACTGGTATCTTCACGCCCACGACAAGGACGAAAGATACGACAACGTGATTCTGCACGTCTGCGGCAACATAGATACGGAAGCCCGAAACTCCAAGGGTGCCCCGCTGACGCAGATGCAGCTCGACATCCCCGAGAATGTTTTCAAGCACTATCAGGAGCTGCTCACCATCGACCAGTATCCCCCTTGCTATCAGATAATTCCATCGCTCACCAAGCTCACTGTCCACTCGTGGATGAGCGCCCTGCAAACAGAGCGTCTCTCGCAGAAAACAGAAGCGATAGAGGAGCGCGTGCACCGCTGCAACGGAGATTGGGAGAACGCCTATTTCGTAACCCTGGCCAGAAACTATGGCTTCGGAATCAATGGCGATGCCTTTGAGCAATGGGCGCTGAAACTGCCTCTGAGGGCGGTGGATCATCACAGAGATGACCTCTTCCAGATAGAGGCTATCTTCATGGGGCAGGCGGGATTGCTGGAGCTGAACACCATCCCCGAACGCTATCAGAAAGACGCCCTGAACGATGGGTATTTTGCGAGATTGAGAAATGAGTATCTTTATCTCTCGCACAAGTTCTCGCTGCAGCCGATGGATTACAAACTGTGGCGTTTTCTGAGACTTCGCCCGCAGAACTTCCCGCATATCCGCATTTCGCAGCTTGCCAATCTTTATTATAACCGCCGTGCGGGATTAAGCCAGCTGCTGGAGGCTTCTACGGTGAAGGAGGCGAAGAAGGTGCTCTCTACCAGCGTTACGGAGTATTGGGAAACCCATTACACCTTCGGCAGCACGAGCATCCGTAACGAGAAGCACCTCTCCCCTTTCTCGCTCAATCTGCTCATCATCAACACCGTGGTTCCCATCCTCTTTGCCTACGGCAGGCACCGGGGTGAGGAGAAATACTGCGACCGCGCCTTCGATTTCCTGGAGGAGCTGAAGGCGGAGAATAACCACATAGTAAGGATGTGGCAGCAGTGCGGATTGGAGGTGGAGAACGCCGGTGATAGCCAGGCGCTTATCCAGCTGAAGAAGGAATACTGCGACAAGAAGGAATGCCTGAGGTGCAGGATTGGGTATGAATACTTGAAGAGGTAACTAATTATTTTTTTAGATTATGGCTGACCAACAGGAAATATTAAATACAATACTCTTAACAAGGCTGAATTATTTCAGCCTTGCAGGAATGCTGGAACTATATAGAAAGGTGGGCTCCGCCACGCTCATCCTGGAGCATAAGAATAACCTCAGAGACATCCTCCCCGATGCCTCGGATAAACTCGTGAACGCTATCCAAAACTGCGACGAGGCCCGAAAACGCGCCGAAGAAGAACTGGAATACGACATAAGATATGGTATCGAACCGATAACGATGAACGACGAACGTTATCCGCAACGACTCAAGGATTGCGATGATGCGCCGCTCATGCTCTTCTATAAAGGCAACGCCAACCTGAACCAGCAGCGAATCATCAACATCGTGGGAACCCGCCACTGCACCCCTTACGGCGAAGACCTTATCCGTCGCTTCATCACCGACCTGAAGCAGCTCTCCCCTCGTGTCTTGATAGTGAGCGGCCTGGCTTATGGTGTGGATATCGTGGCTCATCGCCAATCCCTCGCCAGCGGCTATGAAACCGTGGGCGTTCTGGCTCATGGCCTTGACGACCTCTACCCACGTCAGCACCGGGAAACGGCGGCTAAGATGATAGAGCAAGGCGGTTTGCTCACCGAATTTCTTACCCGTACGAATGCGGATAAGATTAACTTCGTGCGCCGCAACCGAATTGTGGCAGGAATGTCGGATGCCTGCATCCTGATAGAGAGCGCTGCTCACGGCGGAGGTCTCATCACCTGCGATATTTCGCAATCCTACGGCAGGGATGTCTTTGCCTTCCCGGGCAGGATAGGCGATTACTACAGCGAGGGCTGCAACAACCTGATTCGCAACAACGGCGCCACGCTCATCACCAGTGCCGAGGATTTCGTGAAGGATATGCGCTGGCAGGATGACGCCACCCTGATGCGAGCCAAGCAGCAGGGCATCGAGCGCAGCCTTTTCCCGGAGTTATCAACAGAAGAGAAGCTCATCGTCAGCATCCTCTCGAAGACCAACGACCTGCAGATCAACATCATCAGCGTGAAATCGAACATCGACATCGGTCGCCTCACCTCTATCCTATTTACGCTGGAGATGAAGGGCATCATCCGCACATTGGCTGGCGGAATGTATCATCTTTTGAAGTAACTCTTTGGCAATATCAAAAAAAAGATGTAATTTTGCAGCCGCAAAAGAAAAGAGGATTGCCCCCTCTTGCCAAACAAAAAGAATAAGATGAAAATAGGTAATATAGAATTTGGGCCTCAGCCCCTCTTCCTCGCTCCGATGGAAGACGTAACGGATATTGGTTTTCGCATGCTCTGCAAGCGATTCGGAGCTGCCATGGTTTATACAGAGTTCGTATCGGCAGAAGCCTTGGTGAGAAGCATCAAGAGCACTGTCAGCAAGCTTACGATAAGCGATGAGGAGCGACCTGTAGGCATTCAGATTTACGGCAGAACCACCGAGGATATGGTGGAAGCTGCAAAAATCGTAGAACAGGCGAAGCCGGATGTGATTGACATTAACTTCGGCTGTCCGGTGAAGAAGGTTGCCGGAAAGGGTGCGGGAGCCGGAATGCTCCGAAATATCCCGCTGATGTTGGATATTACAAGAGAGGTGGTGAAGGCGGTAAACGTGCCCGTAACCGTGAAGACCCGACTGGGTTGGGATTGCGATAACCTCATCATCACCGACCTTGCCGAGCAGTTGCAGGATTGCGGAATCCAGGCGCTCACCATCCACGGCAGAACCCGAAGCCAGATGTATACGGGCGAAGCTGACTGGAGCCTCATCGGAGAGGTGAAGAACAATCCCCGCATCCATATTCCTATCATCGGCAACGGCGATATTACCACCCCGGAGGAAGCCAAACTTGCCTTTGATCGCTACGGCGTAGATGCAGTGATGATTGGTAGAGCTACCTTTGGAAGACCATGGATTTTCAAGGAAATTCGTGATTATCTAGACAATACGGGTGCAGCCCCATTAACCGTGGATGAGAAGATTGACCTCCTGGAGGAGCAGCTTCGCATCAACGTGGAGCGCATCGACGAGTACAGAGGCATTCTCCACACCCGTCGCCACCTGGCCGCCTCCCCTATCTTCAAGGGCATCCCTGATTTCCGCCAGACGAGAATCGCCATGCTGAGAGCCACGACCGTGGAGGAACTGAAAGAGATATTGAAAGAATGCCGGGAGAGAATCAAGGCGATAGAATAAGAAACAAAAAGGAGAATCCAACAGACACCTGTTGGTTTCTCCCTTTTACTTTTAAAAGATTGACTTTATATAATCCATCAAATTTTCATTCTTATAGCTTGGAGTTTGAAGTGATCTACCACCCTTAAAACCATGCTTAATCAATACACTTTCATTCAATTGGTCTCCAGAATATTCTGCAACCAACTTTAATCTAAAAGTAATATCCATAGGAGCTTGCTCAAGCCAATATTCAGAATCCTCACGCTTACAATTATCGGCAACAACTTGAGTTTTAAATCTAACGTTTCTAGTATTTGACATAAACAAATATACTATATCTCCTACTTTAAAATTAGCTGTATTTACCCAACTAATAAATCCACTCTTTATCAAGCTCTTTGCGTGATTACATTTTTTCTCATTTGCAAAAGCAATCCACTCTCTATTCCCCATTGTTTAAAAAATATTTGATAATATCATCTATTGTTGCCTTAAACAACCTACCATAATCAGAACTTCTTACTTCTTCAATATCGAAGCACCTTCGAGCAGGGCAAGTGCCTTGTTCTCGTTCTCCTCCATGATTTCTCGCTCTCCCGGACCTTTGTCATTGATGCCGCAGAGGTGCAGGATGCCGTGGATGATGACACGGTGAAGCTCATCATCGTAGGTCTTGCCAAACTGCTCGGCATTGGTGCGGACGGTATCGAGCGAAATCACGATGTCGCCGTTAATCACATCATCCTCATCGTAATCGAAGGTGATGACATCAGTATAGTAATCATGACCCAGATACTCGTTGTTCACTTCGAGAATCTTCTCGTCATCTACAAACATATAGCCTATCTCTCCCACCTTGCGGCCATGAGAGGCAGCCACCTTGCGAATCCAGGCACTGGTGTCACGCTTCTTGATCTTTGGCATTTTCACGCCATCTACATTGTATGTTATCATACGCTTCTTCCTCCTATTTTTATTTTATTTTTGGTAAAAATTCATCTACTTCTCTTCCGAAGAATCTCAATTCCCTCACCAGCGTTGAGCTGATGCTGCTGTATCTTGGGTCGGAAAACAGCAGGATGGTTTCTACACCGCCCAACTGCCTGTTGATGTCAGCCTGCTCTCGCTCGTACTCGAAATCCTTGGCAGAACGGACACCGCGAACCAGGAACCTGGCTCCCAGGCGATGCGCCAGGTCGATGGTGAGGTCATCGTAGGCAACCACCTCAAGGCGGTGGCCCTTGGATGCATCCTCCGCATCCACCAACTCCGAACATTCCTTCGGGAAAACAGCCTTAATATCCTCCACACGCTTCGAGATTTCCTCGCTGGCGTGCTTCAGCTTGCTCACCGCCACTGCAATCACGAGCTTGTCGAACATGGGCAAGGCACGCTCGGCGATGTTCTGATGTCCTATCGTAAATGGGTCGAATGTACCCGTAAAAATCCCAATCTTCATAAATGTTTATCCTTTTACGGCGCTAGCCCTAATTCAACATTCAACATTTAACATTCAACATTACTCAAACAAGTCTCCCTGCATAATATTGCTTGTATACGGATTCCTGCCCAGATGCTCATAGGCAAGCTTGGTGGCCATTCTGCCTCGTGGCGTACGCTTGATGAAGCCTTCCATGATGAGGAATGGCTCGTAAACCTCCTCTACGGTGCCGCCATCTTCGCCGATAGCCGTGGCAATGGTGCTTACGCCCACCGGACCTCCACGGAACTTGTCGATGATGGTGGTGAGAATCTTGTTGTCTATCTCGTCCAAGCCATACTGGTCGATGTTGAGCGCCTTGAGAGCCATCTGGGCAATATCGAAGGTGATGGTTCCGTTGCCCTTTACCTGGGCGAAATCCCTGACTCTTCTGAGCAGCGAGTTGGCGATACGAGGGGTTCCGCGAGAGCGGCGGGAGATTTCTACTGCCGCCTCATCTTCTATCGGCACCTGCAGGAGCATCGCACTTCGCTTGATAATCTTCTGAAGCGTCTCTGGGTCGTAGTATTCCAGATGCAGATTGATTCCGAAACGGGCACGGAGCGGAGCCGTGAGAAGTCCGCTGCGGGTGGTGGCTCCCACGAGGGTAAACGGATTCAAATCTATCTGGATGCTTCGTGCCGAAGGCCCTTTGTCTATCATGATGTCGATGCGGTAATCCTCCATCGCCGAATAGAGATACTCCTCTACCACAGGCGAAAGGCGGTGGATTTCATCTATGAAGAGCACATCGTTAGGCTCCAGGGAGGTGAGGATTCCTGCCAGATCGCCCGGCTTATCGAGTACAGGGCCTGATGTAATCTTGAAGCCCACACCCAGTTCGTTGGCGATGATGTTACTCAATGTGGTCTTACCCAGTCCCGGAGGACCGTGCAAGAGGGTATGGTCGAGCGGTTCGCCACGATACTTGGCAGCCTCTACAAAGACTTCGAGATTATCCACCACGCCATTCTGTCCGCTGAAGTCGGAGAACTTCAGTGGGCGCAGTGCCTTCTCGAATTCCTTTTCGGCAGGCGAAACCGTCTGTTGTCTTATATCAAAATCTTCGTTCATTCTATGACTATTATCGATAATATGGGTGCAAAGTTACACATTTGTTGCGGAATTAAAGAAGAAAAGCCGAATTATTTTGCCTCAGATTTTGCACAATCCAAGAAGATTCGTGCAGATTCGTAAGCTCAAACCAACAAAAATGTTATAATTTGATATTTAATTATTAAATAATTTGCTTATTCGGTAGAAAAGACGTACTTTTGCACCCAATATTGAAAGCGAGGAAAGAAAGAGGAGAGGAGAGAAAGAAGAGAGATTGTCAAAGACAATCATCCAAGAGATTGCAAATAAGAGAGAAATATCAGGATTTTAAAAAGAAATAGAATTATGCTAAAGTTTTTTCAGGGGCTCAGCAAGTTGCTGGCCAATTACACCTCTATTTTCGTAATAGGTGTAGCAGTATTCACATTCTTCTTCCCACATACCTTCGACTGGGTGCGCGGAACTACTCAAACCGTCATTCTCGGCATCATCATGCTCACCATGGGCTTGACCCTGACCACCAACGACTTCAAGATTCTGGCTCAGCGCCCGCTGGATGTCTTCATCGGTGCCTGCGCCCAGTTCATCATCATGCCTGGCGTGGCTTACACCCTGGTACATGTGTGGCATCTTGATCCAGCCCTGGCACTCGGAATCCTGCTGGTGGGATGCTGTCCGGGCGGCGTTTCGAGCAACATCATGAGTTATCTCTGCCATGGCGATGTGGCTTTTTCTGTGGGAATGACCTGCGCCTCTACGATTCTTGCGCCAGTAATGACTCCACTGCTGATGAAGATTACGGCAGGCGAGATTATCCATGTCGATGCAGTGGGAATGTTCATCAACATTCTGATAGTTACGATTATCCCTGTGGCCATCGGCTGCGCTTTGAATTATATCTATGGCAAGAAGGATTGCTTCCCTACCATCCAGAGTCTGATGCCGGGCATCAGCGTAACGTGTCTGGCCATTATTGTGGGAGGTGTGATTTCTACGGTTCACGATGACTTGGTGGCTCGTGGCTTATCGCTTTTCCTCTGGACTTTTGCCGTGGTTTTCTGCCACAACACCCTGGGTTACTGTCTCGGTTGGCTAGCCGGAAAGCTGGCGGGCTTCAATACAGCCAAGAAGCGTACCATCAGTATTGAGGTGGGAATGCAGAATGCCGGTCTTGCCACGGTTCTCGCGGGCAACTTCTTCGCCGCTCAGCCCCTCGCCGTATTGCCTTGCGCCATCAGTTGTGCCTGGCACAGTATTTCGGGCACCATCCTTGCCGGAATCTATCTGAAATGGGATCGCATGCATGAGAAGAAGTAAATGAATTCAGAGAGGATTCATGAATTCTTACAGAAGCAAATATTGAGCAGCACGCCCTGAAAGGGCAGAAGCTCCTAGCCCAGGGCACCGCCCTGGGTAAACATACAACCAACAAAACGCCCTGTAAGGGCAAAAGCTTCGTATCAGAAAGCTTTTGCCCTTACAGGGCGACTTCGTTATATCCCCATTATACCCAGGGCGGTGCCCTGGGCTAGGAGCTTCTGCCCTTTCAGGGCGTATTGCTTAAAGCTTACCGCTAGGCGGGTTACGGGTTAACAGGTTAACAGTTAACAGCCGTTTTTTCTATAGTTACACGAGCAAAGCACTTTTCGTTCTTCACTCTTCACTTAACCTTCCCTACTTCCCCGTGGTCAGCAGCTTCACGGCACGCTGAACTATCTCGTTGGTCTCGTTCCAAACCTGGAAATATTGACTCATATCCCAGATATCTCGCGCTACAAGGGCTTTCAGCTGCACAGCCAGGTATTTCTTCGTCTGAGCCAATTCAGCCTCATCCTTAGGCTCTATCTTCTCCTTCTTGCCCTCGGCGATAATGCCTTCAATGAGCGAAGACGGAACCTCGTAGCTTGCCAGGAACTTGTTGAAATCCTTATACTGGCTCTTCAATTCCTTGCGATGCGCATCGATAAACTTCAGGCTGTGGTTGATGACAATGCTCTTGGCTGCCAGCTGACGGTGCATCTTGGTGTACTTGGTAGTATCCAGCGGAACGAAATAATCAGGCATGATTCCGCCGCCACCATAAACCACACGATGCTTGCGTAAAGTATAATACTTCAAGCTGTCGGAAAGATGGATGCTGTCCTGGTTGGTGAACTCGCCATGCTTGTAGCGATTGTCGAGATCCATCGCATAATCCAGTCTGTCTCCCTTCTTATAAGGCTTCTGGATGCATCTGCCGCTAGGCGTATAATAATGGGCGATGGTGAGACGAATCTCGCTGCCATCATCGAAGGTAAGCGGACGCTGCACCAATCCCTTGCCGAAGGTTCTGCGACCTACCACTACTCCACGGTCCTGATCCTGGATAGCTCCGGAAACAATCTCTGCGGCAGAAGCGGTAAACTCGTTGGTAAGCACTACCACCTTTCCTTTGCGCCATCTGCCGTTAGCCTGCGCCTTATACTCCTGACGGGGAGCTGCACGACCGCTTGTATAAACGATGAGATCGCCCTTCTGAAGGAATTCATTGGCTATCTGAGCCGCAGCCTGCAAGTAACCGCCACCATTATCCTCGAGGTCGAAGATAAGGTCTTTCATTCCCTTCTTTTTCAGCGAATCCATCGCTATCGTCACTTCCTTATGACTGGTAAGGCCGAAGCTTCCCAGACGGATGTATCCGATGCCCGGGCGAATCATATAAGCCGCATCCATCGTGGTTACTGGAATCTTGTCACGTTTCACCTTGAAAGTGAGCTTATCCTTGATGCCCCGGCGCACGATAGTAAGATTCACCGTTGTTCCCTTAGGACCGCGAAGGCGTTTCATGATTTCCTCCTTGCTCATCTTGACGCCCGAAATAGCCGTATCATTCACCGCCACGATACGGTCGCCAGCAATGATTCCAACCTTCTCGGAAGGCCCATTCACTACGGGCTGGATGACGAGCAAAGTATCGTCTACCATGTTAAACTGCACGCCAATGCCATCAAAGCTTCCATTCAACGGCTCGTTCATTGCCTTGGTTTCCTTGGCCGTGGCGTAAGAAGAATGAGGGTCCAGCTTCTCGAGCATACCTCGGATGGCGTCCTCTACGAGCTTGTTCTCATCCACACTATCCACATAGAGGTTGGTGATGGCGATTTCTGCCCTACCCAACTTCTCTATCGGGCTGTTCTTGCCCATCTTGATGCGCAGCTGGGCATTGGCAGAAGTTACTGCCAGGAATGCCATGAGCGCAATAAATAGATATTTCTTCATTTCTTAAAACTAAAGTTTATGAAAGAGAGAAATCCTTCAAGAGTTAACAGGTTAACAGTTAACAGCGCTTTTTTCAATGGTTACCCCCCGAAAGCACTTGAATTCTTCACTCTTCGTTCTTCACTCTTCACTTCACCTAATCCAGCAGTGCTGAGTCTTCCTCCGGAATATCCTCTTCAATCACCAGGTTGTCGATGATGAAGTTCTGACGTTCCATCGTATTCTTACCCATATAATACTCCAGGAGCTTCTGCACCTGGTCGGTCTTGTGCAGCGTTACCTGCTCCAATCGCATATCTGGACCGATGAAATGGGCAAACTCTTCTGGCGAAATCTCTCCCAATCCCTTGAATCGGGTGATTTCCGGGTCAGGACCCAGCGCCTTGATGGCCTGCTGGCGCTCCTCATCGCTGTAGCAGTAATGCGTAATGAAGTCGCCCTTCTTCTCCTTAGGTCCCAGCTTGGCATCAGCATCCGCTACAGCCTGCTTGTTCTTGATTTTGGTTCGCTTGTTGCGTACTCGGAACAATGGGGTTTGGAGCACGTAAACATGTCCCTTCTTGATGAGGTCGGGGAAGAACTGCAGGAAGAAGGTGATGATGAGCAGGCGGATGTGCATTCCGTCAACATCGGCATCGGTAGCCACAATCACCTTATTATATCTCAATCCGTCCAATCCGTCCTCGATATCGAGGGCTGCCTGCAGCAGGTTGAACTCCTCGTTCTCGTAAACCACCTTCTTAGTCAGGCCATAGCAGTTTAATGGCTTTCCTCGCAGCGAGAATACCGCCTGGGTGTTCACGTCGCGGCTCTTGGTGATGCTTCCGCTGGCAGAATCACCCTCGGTGATGAAGATGGAGCTTGCCTCCTTCAGCTCGTTCTTGGCATCGCTGAAGTGGATGCGGCAATCGCGCAGCTTGCGGTTGTGAAGGTTCGCCTTCTTGGCACGCTCACGCGCCAGTTTAGTTACGCCAGCCATCGCCTTGCGCTCACGCTCACTCTCCTTGATCTTGTTCTCCAGAATCTCAGCCACATCCTTGTGGATATGGAGATAGTTATCTACTTCCTTCTTCAGGAAATCGCCCACATACTTATTGATGGTTTCGCCTCCGTTCGGAGACATTGTGGTACTTCCGAGCTTGATCTTCGTCTGACTCTCGAACACCGGCTCCTCTACGTTCAGTGCAATGGCAGCCACCAGTCCGTTTCGGATGTCGCCATACTCATACTTGCCGTAGAACTCCTTGATGGTTCTGGCGATATGCTCCTTGAAGGCACTCTGATGAGTACCGCCCTGGGTGGTGTGCTGACCATTCACGAAGGAATAGTACTCCTCGCCATACTGATTGGTATGGGTAAAGGCAATCTCGATGTCTTCGCCCTTCATGTGGACAATCTCATAAAGACCCTCGTTGGTCATATTATCGGTCAGGAGATCCTTCAAACCATGACGGCTGAGGATGCGGCGACCATTGTGCATGATGGTGAGTCCGGTGTTCAGATAAGTATAGTTGCGGAGCATCGTCTCCACGAAATCATCGTGGAAAGAATAGTTCTTGAACAGGGTATTATCCGGTTCGAAGAAGATGAAGGTACCGTTCTCGTCCTCGGTATCTTCGGTCTTGTCGCTCTGCAGAATACCTTTCTCAAACTTCAGATGGCGCACCTTGCCGTCGCGGAACGACTTTACCTCGAAATGAGAGCTGAGGGCATTCACCGCCTTCACACCCACACCGTTCAAGCCGACACTCTTCTTGAACGCCTTGCTGTCGTACTTACCACCGGTATTCAGCACGCTCACAGCCTCGACAAGTTTACCTTGAGGAATACCACGACCATAGTCGCGCACGCTGACCCGCAGATGATCTTCGATATCAATCTCCAATCTGGCACCAGCGCCCATCTTGAACTCATCGATAGAGTTATCTACCACCTCTTTCAAGAGTACGTAGATTCCATCCTCCGGCAGGTTACCATCACCCAGACGACCAATATACATACCCGGACGGGTACGCACATGCTCCATATCACTCAAGTGTCGGATGTTGTCATCGGTATATTCTACCGGCTGCTGCTCCTGTGGGGCTTTCAATTCATTATTATCTTCTGACATAAAATCCTCCTATGTTTTAGGGGGAATCAAGAGAAATTAAGGAGTTATGATGAAAAGACATCCGTCTTGACCTCCCTAACTCCTTAACTCACTTAATTCCTTATTTAATAATCTTCTTGTAGCATTTTCTGCGCTTGTGCATCACAGGTTCCAAAGCTCCCCACTGTCCCTGCACACCGGCATTGGTTTCCAGCTCAACCTGGGTCTCTCCCCACTCAATACCATACTTCTGGTACCAAGGTATCAGATCGGCAAAGAGAAGTGCATTCGCTCCCTTGGCACGATATTCAGGAAGAATACCGATGAGGAGGAGGTCAACGATGTTGGTCTTGTGCTGTTTGATGGCTCTCAACACATGATACCAGCCGAATGGGAAGAGGCGGCCACGGTGACACTTCTGAAGGGCATGAGCCAATGACGGCATGGTGATTCCCACACCGATGAGCTTATGCTCTCCACCCGTCCAATCCTCGATACAGGTGATGAGGTTGAAGTCGAGAAAACTGAGATACGACTTGATAAGCTGATCTATCTGCTTCTGTGAGAGTTCAGAATATCCATAGAGATCCTTGTAGGTATCGTTGATGAGATCGAAGATCTTCTGTCCCATTCCGCCTTGGAAGACTTCCTTCTTAGTAAGCTTGCGCACATGCAGATTATAGCGCTTCTCAATCATCATCGCTATCTTGGCGTACTTCTCCGGTATGGTATCAGGTACCATGATCTTGAACTCCACATACTTGTTATCTACCTCAAAACCCTCCAGGGCCTCTATGTGCTCCGGATAATAAGGGTAATTGTAGATGGTAGGCATAGTACCCAGCTGATCGAAACCCCAGGTAAGCATTCCCTCAGGGTCCATATCGGTAAATCCAAGCGGACCTACCATATCCTCCATACCTTTCTCTTTACCATACTTTTCCACAGCATCCAAGAGAGCCTTCGAAACCTCACGGTCGTCAATGAAGTCAATCCATCCGAATCGGACGGATTTCTTTCCCCACTTATTGTTTGCCTTATGGTTGATGATAGCAGCAACGCGACCTGCCAGCTTTCCATCCTTATAGGCAAGATAATACTCTGCCTCGCAGAACTCGAACGCAGCGTTCTTATCCTTGCTCAGGGTATTCATTTCGTCGCTGAAAAGATTAGGCACATCGTATTCGTTGCCTTCGTAGAGGTCGTAGTGGAAGTCGATGAACGTCTTCAAATCCTTCTTGCTTTCGACCTTTTTAATTTCTATTAATGACATGATTTCAAACTAGTTTGCAATATTATAGGATGCAAAAATAGCAATATTTCGCCAAACGACCAAATATTGCTATCTTTATTTTCAGTTTTTTAGGGGTTCAAGAATGATTACGAGCCACAAAGTGGCTTATATCACCCGATTAGTGATGGTTTTGGCGGAATCATCTTATAGGATTAGAACTTGATTTTTCAGGAAATCAGCTTATTTTTTCTCCGTTATCATCAGCACATGGCTTTCGTCGCTCAGTGTGGTGGCGAAGATATAGGTTTCACCACCATCCTTCAACTTCAATCGCTTGCGCAATTCTGCCACGGAAAGGGGGAAATTGCGGGTAGCGATGTTCGCCTTAGTGATTCCTGACAGATGACGCTTCAACTCCTTTTTATTAAAGGAGGATACGGCGATGATGCGGAAACTTCTGCCCGGGAAAACGGCGATAGGCTCACGGCTCACGAAGAGATGGCTGTTCTTGGAAAGCATCCTTGCATCATAGCGCCCGGAAAGAACGCCAAAACAGCCGGCTTTCATCAACGAGGCATTCGGCTCGTAGAGATACAGCATCTCTTCAAGGGTGGATGGGGCTATCTTCACCTGAGAAGACTCCATATCCAACTCATCGCAAACGAAGGATTGCGCATCGTTGATACAATAAATGCGGAGATTCCCGGCATGTTTTACTTCTCCATCTGCCGATGAAGCCTCCATTTCGCCCATATTTCGTGCTGACAGCACTAAAAGAAGCTCCTTGCACTCATTGTTCACGGAGATGATATGAACCTCTCTTACGTGGCTTAATTCGCTTATGGCGCGATGCCAGTCGAGCATCGGAGAGAGTTTGATGATAACGTAATCAGCCTTCAAAAACATCTCTTCCTGCAAAACGGTAACATCGGGGGTGCAATCCTTCAAGGATACCACCTTGTTGCCTGCATCGTCTCTACGGGCGGGATCTATGAAGATTATCTTAAGACCAAGGTTGGTCTTAAGTAATGACCGAGGTTGGTCATAAGTGATGCCTAAAGAATCATCATCTGATGCTGCATCTTTTTTCTTTGGATGAAAAGAATGAAGCACTTCTATTCCATCCCCATTCTTCACGATGGCGTTCTTCAATCCCAAGCGCCCGAAGTTCTCCTTTGCCGCCTCGCAGAGATGAGCCTGACGCTCCACATACATCGACTTCACTCCCAATCGGGCTGCGATATAAGAGAAATCTACTCCAAATCCACCTGTCAGGTCAACAAACTCTATTTCATTTTCAGCCTTCATCTCGGTTCCAGATGAAGAAGCCGGCAAGCCGAGCAACCTCGCAGCCAGTTCTGCCTTGTAAAGCGCTGTAGATTCAGAGGAGCATTGCTCCATAGAAATATGAGGAGGATAGATGATGCCTTCGAGACTTGCCCAACGAGGCAACTTGACACGAGCCATCTTTCGCCCGCGAATCTGATCGAGAGCGAAAGGCATATCTACTTCCGGATACTTGCTTCCGAGAAAAGCCAGCTGGCGGACGTCATCATCCTGGTACTGGCGAATAAAGTCTTGAGTAGCTTGGTTCATCATTTATGCTCTTTTTATATCTTTATAGAATAATACTTTATTTATTACTAGTTACTGGATTCTGCAGCTCTATCACGACATAAGGATTATTGCCTAACTATGGCAATAAATTGCCCTCCTAAAGGGCAAAAAGATGCCATAGGGAAGCAATAAATGGAAAGAAGCTTCATTCAAAACGGGATGTAGCCTTATTGCCAAATAATGCACTCCTAAACCTTCAGGATGCTTCCGTCGTAAAAAGCCTACTCTCGTTTTCACTCTTCACTCTTCACCATTTAGCCTGAAACCCCGATAAACACAGGGGATTCGAGAGGTGAAGAGTGGCGCTGACCCTTCACCACTCTTCACCACTCTTCACCTATCCCTATAAAAAGGTGAAGGGTGGGTGAAGAGTCACTTCTACTCTTCACCCACCCAATTACCTATCCTTCAGCCGCTTACACTCAAAAGGTGAAGAGTGAAGGGTTTTTGAGAAAATTCTCTCGCATCCGTAAAGATGCAGAGAGAAAATTCCTGTGTCTCAAGAGAAACGGTGGATTAGTCAGCCAACTTAGCCTTCAAGAACTCACGGTTCAAGCGGGCGATGTTAGCGATAGACTCGTTCTTAGGACAAACAGCCTCGCAAGCACGAGTGTTTGTACAGTTACCGAATCCGAGCTCATCCATGCGTGCAATCATCTTCTTAGCACGGGTAGCAGCCTCTACACGACCCTGTGGGAGAAGTGCCAACTGGCTTACCTTTGAGCTGACGAAGAGCATGGCAGAACCATTCTTACATGCTGCAACACAAGCACCGCAACCGATACATGTAGCGCAATCCATTGCCTCGTCTGCATTCTCCTTAGGAATCAGGATAGCGTTGGCATCCTGAGCCTGACCTGTACGGATGCTGGTGTAACCACCTGCCTGGATGATCTTGTCGAATGCTGAACGGTCAACCATACAGTCCTTGATGATAGGGAAACCAGCAGAACGCCAAGGCTCAACGGTGATAACGTCACCATCGTTGAAACGACGCATGTAGAGCTGACATGTTGTAGCACCACGCTCAGTCTTACCATGAGGTGTACCATTAATATAGAGAGAGCACATACCGCAGATACCCTCGCGGCAGTCGTGGTCGAAGACGAAAGGCTCCTGACCTGACTCGATGAGCTCCTCGTTCAAGATGTCGAGCATCTCGAGGAATGAAGTATCATCTGGGATGTTCTTCATCTCGTGTGTATCGAAGTGACCCTGTGCTGTAGGACCGTCCTGCTTCCAATACTTAACTGTGAAACTTATATTTCTTGCCATTGTCTTGTTCGCTTTTTAATTCTTGTAATTTCTTGTCTGTACCTTAATTGCCTCATACTCGAGAGGTTCCTTGTTGAGCACTGGAGCAGTTGTATCGTTGCCCTGATACTCCCAGCAACCTACGTAGAAGAAGTTCTCGTCATCACGCTTAGCCTCGCCTTCCTCTGTCTGGTACTCCTCACGGAAGTGACCACCACAGCTCTCGTTGCGGTGCAATGCGTCGTAAGCGATCAACTCGCCCATCAAGATGAAGTCACGCAAGTGGATAGCCTTATCCAACTCTACGTTCAAGCCTTCCTTCTTGCCAGGGATGAAGAGGTTCTTGTTGAATTCCTCGCGGAGAGCCTTCATCTTCTTCAAGCCTTCCTCAAGACCTTCCTTGGTACGACCCATACCTACGTGCTCCCAAAGGATGTGACCCAACTCCTTGTGGATAGAATCTACAGAGCGCTTGCCCTGGATACCCATCAGGCGGTCGATTTCCTTCTGAACACCTGCCTCTGCCTCTGCGAACTCTGGGAGATCGGTAGAGAGCTTAGGCCACAATGCCTGGTCGGCCAAGTAGTTCTGGATGGTGTATGGCAATACGAAGTAACCGTCAGCCAAACCCTGCATCAAAGCAGATGCACCAAGACGGTTAGCACCGTGGTCAGAGAAGTTACACTCACCAATAGCGAAGAGACCTGGGATAGTGGTCATCAACTCGTAGTCAACCCAGATACCACCCATTGTATAGTGGATAGCAGGGAAGATCATCATTGGGTTGTAGTACTTCACGCCGTTAATCTCGTTAGCCAACTCACCTGGGTTAACGTCGGTAATCTCCTCATACATATCGAAGAGGTTGCCATAACGCTGCAGGATAACGTCAATACCGAGACGGTTGATAGACTCAGAGAAGTCGAGGAATACGGCAAGACCTGTGTTGTTGACACCGAAGCCCTTGTCGCAACGCTCCTTAGCTGCACGAGAAGCCACGTCACGAGGAACCAGGTTACCGAATGCTGGGTAACGGCGCTCCAAGTAGTAGTCGCGGTCTTCCTCAGGAATATCAGAACCCTTCTTTGTACCAGCCTGCAATGCCTTGGCATCCTCAATCTTCTTAGGAACCCAGATACGACCATCGTTACGGAGTGACTCTGACATCAAAGTCAACTTACTCTGGTTTGTACCGTGAACAGGGATACATGTAGGGTGAATCTGAACGTAAGATGGGTTAGCGAAGTCAGCACCCTTGCGGTAGCACTGGATAGCTGCTGTACAGTTACAACCCATAGCGTTTGTAGAAAGGAAGTAAGCGTTACCATAACCACCGGTAGCGATAACTACGGCGTTGGCAGAGAAACGCTCCAACTTACCTGTGATCAGATTCTTGGCGATGATACCACGAGCGTGACCATCAACGATAACAATATCCTCCATCTCGTAACGGGTGAAGAGCTTAACCTTACCTGCCTCAACCATGCGGCTCAAAGAAGAGTAAGCACCGAGGAGGAGCTGCTGACCTGTCTGACCCTTAGCATAGAATGTACGAGATACCTGAGCACCACCGAAAGAACGGTTAGCCAGCATACCACCGTACTCACGAGCGAAAGGAACGCCCTGAGCTACGCACTGGTCGATGATGTCGTTGCTCACCTCAGCCAAACGGTAAACGTTAGCCTCACGAGCACGGTAGTCACCACCCTTTACTGTATCGTAGAACAGACGGTAAACAGAGTCACCATCATTCTGATAATTCTTAGCTGCATTGATACCACCCTGTGCTGCGATAGAGTGAGCACGACGTGGAGAGTCCTGGATGCAGAAGTTCAAGATGTTGAAGCCCATCTCGCCGAGAGAAGCAGCAGCAGAAGCACCTGCCAAACCTGTACCTACGACGATAACGTCGAGCTTTAACTTATTCTTTGGGTTAACCAAACGCTGGTGAGCCTTATAGTTGGTCCATTTCTCAGCAACTGGTCCTTCAGGTATTCTAGAATTTAATGTTTTTGCCATAATCTTTTTTAATACTTAAATGATTACACGAATTATGCGCAGCACAAAGATGGAGCGCAACCGAAAGCGAATGCCAATACAACTACGATGAAGAGGAGAAGCAGGATGGTAGAGTAAATCATACCAATCATCTTCCAACGGCAGAACCAAGTCTTACCGCTCCAACCGAGAGTCTGAATAGCACTCCAGAAACCGTGAGTGAGGTGGAACCAAAGAGCTACCAACCAGATGATGTAGAGAACTACGAACACTGGGTTAGCGAAGGTGTCCTGAATGAATGCGAAGCCATCTGATGGGCAGTGGCCGAAGCTTGTACCCAAAAGTTCAGCAAACATCATGTTGTACCAGAAATTGAAGAGGTGAAGCAACAAACCGAGAACGATGATGATACCGAGCACCAACATGTTCTGGCTAGCCCACTCTACCTTCTCTGGCTTTGCGGTTACCTCGTAACGCTGGTTACCGCGAGCACGACGGTTCTGTGCTGTCAGGATGAAAGCGTAAACGATGTGACAAACTGCCAAAGCTGCCAAACCTAATGTTGCAACTACGGCGTACCAGTTAGCACCCAACAACTCGCAGATTGTGTTGTAAGCTTCTCCAGAGAAAAGCGCAACCACATTCATACAACCGTGGAATGTCAAGAATAGAATAAGTGCGATACCAGTTACTGACATCACTACCTTTCTACCAATAGATGAATTGATTAACCACATAAATGATTGAATTTTAATTATTTAACTGTTTGAAACTAATTTATTATTTCCTTCATCTCGTACTTGCAATACCATTTTCAAGGCATTCTGCAATCCTCATTTATAGGTATATTTTCGCAAGTCTGCTGCAAAATTACTATATTTTAATGATTTATCAAAGTATTTTTGCTAAAATTTCAATTAAATTTCTTACTTTTGCCGAAAATTAGATAAAATATAGATTAGAAACAGAGATTATGAACTTCAATTATGACGTACTCGTTATCGGTGGAGGGCACGCCGGATGCGAGGCAGCAGCTGCCTCGGCAAACATGGGCGCCAACACCTGCTTGATAACGATGGACATGAACAAGATTGGTCAGATGAGTTGCAATCCTGCCATAGGCGGTATTGCCAAGGGACAGATTGTGCGAGAGATTGATGCACTGGGCGGACAGATGGGTATCGTCACCGACAAGACGGCTATCCAGTTCCGTATGCTTAATATGGGAAAGGGACCTGCCGTATGGAGTCCTCGTGCTCAATGCGACCGTGGCAAGTTCATCTGGGAATGGAGAACCATCCTCGACCATACCGACAACCTCGATATCTGGCAAGACCAGGCCGACGAACTGCTCGTAGCAAACGGAGAGGCTATCGGCGTGCGCACCATCTGGGGTGCCAAGTTCTATGCCAAGAGCATCATCATTACTGCCGGCACTTTCCTCAACGGACTGATGCATGTGGGAAGAAAGATGGTGGAAGGTGGAAGATGTGCAGAACCTGCCGTTCATCATTTCACGGAAAGCATCACCCGATGGGGAATCACATCGGCAAGAATGAAAACAGGAACTCCTGTCCGCATCGACAAGCGAAGCGTTCACTTCGAAGATATGGAGGAGCAACCGGGCGACATCGATTTCCATCAGTTCTCGTACATGGGCAACCACAGAGTTCTGAAACAGCTTCCTTGCTGGACATGCTATACAAACAGCAAGGTACACGAAATTCTGAAAAGCGGATTGGATGACTCACCTTTATATAATGGCCAAATCCAAAGCACAGGTCCCCGTTACTGTCCGAGCATCGAAACCAAGCTTGTCACCTTCCCCGACAAGGAACAGCACCCGCTCTTCCTGGAACCAGAAGGTGAAGATACCAATGAAATGTACCTGAACGGATTCTCATCCAGTATGCCGATGGACATCCAGCTGGATGCACTCCACGAAATCCCGGCATTGCGAGATGCAAAGATCTACCGACCAGGTTACGCCATCGAGTACGATTACTTCGACCCAACCCAGCTGAAGCATTCGCTGGAGTCGAAAATCATCAAGGGACTTTTCTTTGCCGGACAGGTGAACGGAACCACCGGTTACGAAGAAGCAGGAGGTCAGGGCACGGTTGCCGGAATCAACGCTGCGCTTCATTGTGTGGGCGACAAGACGTTCGAGATGAAGCGAGACGAGAGTTACATCGGCGTACTCATCGATGACCTCACCACAAAGGGTGTAGATGAACCATACCGCATGTTCACCTCAAGAGCTGAGTACCGCATCCTGCTCCGTCAGGACGACGCCGATGCCCGACTCACGGAAAAAGCATACGAGCTCGGCATCGCCAAGCGCGACCGTTACGACTGGTGGATGGAGAAGAAAGATGCCATCGAAAGAATCATCGACTTCTGTGCCAACTATCCTATCAAGAAAGACGAGATCAATCCGAAGCTCGAAGCACTCGGCACTACTCCACTCCGCGCCGGCTGCAAGCTCATCGACCTCGTGGCTCGTCCGCATCTCAACCTTCAGAACCTGTCGGAAATCATCCCCGACCTGAAGGCAGCGATGGAAGCACCAGGCAACCGGAAAGAAGAGATTGCCGAGGCGGCAGAAATCAAGATGAAGTACAAAGGATACATCGAGCGCGAGCGACTCATCGCCGACAAGATGCACCGTCTGGAGAACATCAGAATCAAGGGACGCTTCAACTACTCTGAGATTCTCGAAATCTCAACAGAAGGACGACAAAAGCTCGAGCGCATCGACCCTCACACGTTGGCTCAGGCAAGCCGAATTCCAGGTGTATCTCCAAGCGACATCAATGTACTGCTCGTCCTACTGGGAAGATAAGCAAAGATGCATTGCTCGTCTTACCAGGAAGACAAGCAGAAGAATTGGCGGTTTCAGCAAGAAAAACCTGCAAAACAAGGGATTCTCAGCAATGTTTCACGTGAAACCACTCTTGCATAAAGCATTTGATACCAAAGAGCTTAGAGCCTTTTGCATCAAGTAAATTGTGGTTAAAGCAAAACTTCAGTGTTTCCGTGAAACACAGCCGATAAAAGCTGCCAAAACTCGAAGAAATAATAAAAAACATAGTATTAATTTATAGTATAAAAGACAATGAACAATCAGCTATTATTAGACAATCTGCGTTGCATTCCAGATTGGCCAATCAAGGGGGTAAACTTCCGCGATGTTAGTACCCTGTTTAAGAATCCAGAGTCTCTTAAAGAGATCTGCGATGAGATGTACGAGATCTACAAAGACAAAGGTATTACCAAGATTGTAGGCATCGAATCACGTGGTTTCGTGATGTCTTCTGCCCTCGCAATCCGTCTCGGCGCAGGCGTAGTTTTATGCCGAAAGCCAGGTAAGCTTCCATGCAAAACCGTACAGGAAAGCTATGCGAAAGAATACGGTATAGACACCATCGAAATCCACGAAGATGCCATCAACGAGAACGACATAATCCTCCTTCACGACGACCTTCTCGCCACCGGCGGAACCATGAAGGCAGCCTGCAATCTGGTGAAGAAATTCCACCCAAAGAAGGTGTATGCAAACTTTATCATCGAACTCGTAAACGAGAATTTCGAAGGCAGAAAGAACTTCGATGAGGATGTAGAAGTATCTACGTTATTGCAGTTGTAAAGCATGAAAAATGCTTGATTAATGCATATAATTCTGCAGCTATAAAGCATACGGGCGTTGCCGTTTCACGTGAAACAGCAACGCTCTTTCACCCTATTTTAACCCCATAAAGGTATGACGAAACAAGAAAATGAGGAAAGATTAGCGCGGTTAAAAAGCATCGTTTTAAGCATGCCGGAGAAACCGGGAAGCTATCAATATTACGACGAGAATCACACGATTATATATGTAGGAAAGGCGAAAAATCTGAAGAGAAGAGTATCTTCCTACTTCCATAAAGAGGTAGATAGATACAAGACAAAGGTACTTGTTTCTAAGATTTTCGACATTTCATACACCGTTGTGAACACCGAAGAAGATGCACTTTTGCTGGAAAACAGCCTTATTAAAAAGTATAATCCAAGGTATAATGTTTTGCTGAAAGACGGCAAAACCTACCCCTCTATATGCGTTACAAACGAGTATTTTCCCCGCATTTTCAAGACGCGCCATATCAATAAAAAGGTGGGAACTTTCTTCGGTCCTTACCCTCATTTGGGCAGTATGTATGCCGTTCTGGAGGTCATCAAGAAGCTATATAAACCCCGTACTTGCAGGTTTCCTATCACTAAAGAAGGCGTGGCGGAAGGCAAATATAAGCCCTGCCTAGAGTACCATATTCATAACTGCGGAGCACCCTGCATCAACAAACAGAGCTACGAGGAATATCAGGAAAACATGCGCCAGGCGCGTGAAATTCTGAAGGGAAACACCCGGGAAGTAAGCAAATATCTCTATAATCTGATGATGAAAAATGCCGAACTTCTCCGCTTTGAAATAGCCGAAGAATACAAGAAGAAATACCAGTTGCTGGATGATTTTGAGGCAAAAAGCGAGGTGGTAAGCCATACGATTACCGATGTGGATGTCTTCACGATCGTGAATGATGACGCCATGAAGAACGCCTTCATCAACTATATTCACGTGAAAAACGGCACCATCAACCAGAGCTTTACCTACGAGTATAAGCGCAAGCTGGAGGAGAGCGACGAGGAACTTCTGATTACCGCCATACCGGAAATCAGAGAGCGTTTCCACTCCACTTCGAAGGAGATCATCGTACCTTTAGAGATGGAATGGAAGCTGAAAGATGCCACCTTCTTCGTGCCTCAGAGGGGCGACAAAAAGCACCTTCTGGAGCTCTCGGAAATGAACTGCAAGCAATATAAATTCGACCGCTTGAAGCAGGCAGAAAAGCTCAATCCTGAACAGAAGCAAACCCGATTGATGAAGGAATTGCAATCGAAACTGAAGCTTCCAAAGATGCCTTACCAGATAGAATGCTTCGATAATTCCAATATATCGGGTACGGATGCCGTGGCTGGATGTATTGTATATAAAGGTATGAAACCATCCCGAAAAGACTACCGTAAATACAACATCAAGACGGTGGAAGGACCAGATGATTATGCTTCGATGCAGGAGGTGGTAAGACGCAGATACAGTCGCATGATAGAGGAAGAAACTCCCCTGCCAGACCTCATCATCACCGATGGTGGCAAGGGGCAGATGGAGGTGGTAAGAGAGGTGATAGAAGATGAACTGCACCAGGAAATCCCTATCGCTGGTCTTGCCAAGGACGACCGCCATCGCACCAATGAACTTCTCTACGGTTTCCCGCCACAAACCATCGCTCTACCACCGGAAAGCGAGCTTTTCAAGGTATTGACGCAGATACAGGACGAGGTACATAGATACGCCATCACCTTCCATCGCGACAAGCGAAGCAAGCACGCTCTCCATTCTGAGTTAGACGACATCAAGGGCATCGGTCCTAAGGCAAAAGAAGCGCTCCTGAGCAAGTTTAAGAGCGTGAAAAAGATAAAGGAAGCATCGCTGGAACAGCTTACCGAGGTATTAGGCCCTCATAAAGCCGAAATTCTTGCGAAATATTTCACAGAAAAGAGCGAGAATATGAAATAAAAGTCGTATATTTGCAGTTGAAACTAAATAATAATAATAATAAAGATTGAACAGAACCCAGGATTCCACAAAATGCTATTCATAAAGTTCAATGTTCAACATTCAAAGTTCAAAGTAGTAATATGAGAATAGTAATACAGCGTGTCGGCCATGCCTCTGTTACCATCGAAGGAGAAGTAAAATCAGCCATCAAACAAGGCTATCTTATCCTTCTCGGCATTGAGGAAAGCGACACATCAGAAGATGTAGATTGGTTGGTTAGAAAGATCATAGGCCTTCGTGTTTTCGACGACGAAAATCACGTAATGAACCGCTCTATCATGGATGTAAACGGCGAGATTCTGGTGATTAGCCAGTTCACCCTATTCGCCAGCTACAAGAAGGGCAATCGCCCTAGCTGGCTCAGAGCAGCCAAGCACGAAATCAGTGTCCCACTCTATGAAGAGTTCTGCAAGAAGCTATCCGATGCTCTCGGAAAGCCAGTTGGAACAGGCGAATTTGGTGCCGATATGAAGGTAGAATTGCTGAATGACGGTCCGGTTACCATCATGATGGATACTCATAATAAGGAATAAGAATATGACAATAAAAGAAGCACAGGAAGTAGTAGATAAGTGGATCAAGGAATATGGCGTTCGCTATTTCAGCGAACTTACCAATATGGCTTGTCTTACGGAAGAAGTAGGAGAACTGGCTCGTGTCATCGCCCGAACATACGGCGACCAGAGCTTCAAGAAAGGCGAAAAGCCTAATCTAGGAGAGGAAATGGCAGACGTTCTCTGGGTTCTCATCTGTCTGGCTAACCAAACGGGTATCGATCTTACAGAAGAGCTCCAGAAAAGCATCGACAAGAAGACCCAAAGGGATTCGGAAAGACATAAGAATAACCCGAAATTGAAGGATCATAATGATTCAAAATTGAAGGAGTAAACAACCCGAAATTGAAGGAAGAAGCACCTCCGAAAGCGAAGGAGTAAAACCGAAATATAAAGAATAATATAGATAACTCAACTTTAATAATTAAACAAGTAACATTAAGTATGAGCAGCATTAAAGAACAGGTTCTTGCACAGCAGCAAGGACAATACAGCGAGTCAGACGATAAGTATTTATCTGTCTTGAAACAGTATAACTGCGACCTCAACGACGAAGAAGTAGCAGCAGAAGTAAAGAAGATTCTTGACGAGAAGGTAGCGGAAAACGAGACCATGGAGGTGAAGAAATTCCTCTTTGGCAGCATCGAACTTACATCTCTTCATACAGAAGATACAGAAGAAAGCATCCTGGCAATGATTGAGAAAGTAAATCAATTTGCCAAGGATTATCCTGAACTTCCTCACGTAGCAACCGTATGCACCTACCCTAACTTCGCAGGACTTATCAGTCAGAGTCTGGAGGTAGATGGCGTAGAAATCGCAGTTGTAAGCGGTAATTTCCCATCTTCTCAGACATTTATCGAGGTAAAGATTGCCGAAACAGCCATGGCTATCAAGGATGGTGCTACAGAGGTAGATATCGTTATGCCAGTTGGCAAATTCTTCAGCGAGGATTACGAAGGTCTCTGCGATGACATTCAGGAACTGAAGGCAACCTGCGGTGAGCACAAGATGAAGTGCATCCTGGAAACAGGCGATTTGAAGAACTGCAGCAATATTATGAAGGCTTCTATTCTTGCCATGTACTCTGGTTCTGATTACATCAAGACTTCTACAGGTAAGGAGAAGATTTCAGCTACCCCTGAGGCAGCTTACGTGATGTGCCAGGCAATCAAGGCATATTATGAGAAGACTGGCATCCAGATTGGTTTCAAGCCAGCTGGCGGCATCAACACCGTTCACGACGCAGTGGTTTACTACACCATCGTGAAAGAAGTTTTGGGTGAAAAGTGGCTTACCAACGAGTGGTTGCGCCTTGGAACCTCACGTCTTACCAACCTTCTCTTGAGCGAGCTTATAGGAAAGGAAATCAAGTACTTCTAAAAGGAGATTGAACAAGCCAAAACTTTATAAAGGTGATAGGTAAAACACGATACAAGAAGCAAGAAATACAGTAATAGATAAAAGATAAAGGGCTGATTCTCAACGAGAGAACCAGCCCTTATCTTTAATGTATATAAAGTATTTTAAAATCAAAATTGCATAATAAAACGGCATTACGCCTTTCGTTCAATCACAAAATCCAAATAAGCCTTCAGCGCATTATAGATGCTCTTATCCTCCACATAAGTATCAAGGAAAGTCATCGCCTCGGCATGGAAATCCCACATACGCTTATCAGCGTATTCAATACCTCCGTTTTCCTTGGTAAATGCAACAAGCTGAGCAATCTCTTCTCGCGATACAGTACGAGCCTTCACCTTTCGTGCAAGCTTCAGCATCTCCTCGTCGCCAGTAGATTTCAAGGCATAGATTACAGGAAGCGTAAGCTTACCCTCGATCATATCATTTCCGGTAGGTTTACCTATCTCCTTGGAGTCGTAATAATCAAAGATGTCATCACGAATCTGGAAGATAATACCCAGATTCTGACCGAATCGCCTAGCCTCTTCTATCTCTATGGCAGAAGCATGGGTTGACATTGCGCCAATACCTGCACAAGCCTCAAAGAGAGCAGCTGTTTTCTGTTTGATTACCTGATAATATATCTCTTCTGAGATTTCATCATTACTAATACTGTTGAGCTGAAGTATCTCACCATTCGACAAGATACGACCCAATTCGGCCAGATTGCGTACGATTTCCTCGGAGTGTGAATAGGAAACATTAAGCAAAGCGGTAGAAAGAATATAGTCACCAACAAGCACGGCTACCTTATTGTTATAAGTAGCATTCACACTTGCCTGACCACGACGCTCGCCGCTTTCATCTACCACATCATCATGCACAAGAGAGGCGGTATGGAGCAACTCCAAACCGACTGCCGAATGCTGGGTAACCTCTGAAACCTTGCCGAAATTTCGCGCCATCAACAGGATGAGCATAGGGCGCATTCGTTTACCAGCGCGCTGACGGATATGGTCGAGCACCTGGGAAAGAAGGCCATCGCTATGCATCAAAGATTTGTTGAACAAATCAACAAAATCAGCCAATTCTGCCTCAATAGGCTGCTTAATAAGTGATAAATAGTCCATTAATTCTAAAATTTGATACAAAATTACGCATTTATTCTTGAAATATCGCATTTTTTTAGTAATTTTACACCATAAAAATGAATATTATGGATAAATTGTTCCTTTTAGACGCATATGCGCTCATTTATAGGTCGTATTATGCCTTTATGAAAGCCCCTCGAATCAATTCGAAGGGACTTAATACTTCGTGTGTAATGGGCTTCTGCAATACCCTCAACGAGATACTCACCAAGGAGAAGCCAACCCATATTGCGGTAGCTTTCGACCATGGCAAAACCTTCCGCCATGAGGCTTTTCCTGCGTATAAAGCACAGCGAGAAGAGACACCGGAAGACATCAAGCTCTCGGTACCTATCATCAAGAATATCCTGGAGGCTTATCACATTCCTATTCTTCAGGTGGATGGTTTCGAGGCGGATGATATCATTGGTACCGTTGCCTTGAAGGCAGGCGAGATGGGTATAGAAACCTATATGCTCACACCAGATAAGGATTATGCCCAGCTGGTAAGAGACAACGTATTCATGTTCCGCCCCCGACATGGCGGTGGTTACGAAAAGTTGGGCGTTGCCGAGATTGAAGAGAAATACAGCATCTCTTCCCCACTCCAGGTTATCGATCTTCTGGCATTGATGGGTGACTCTGCCGACAACTTCCCTGGATGCCCGGGTATTGGAGAGAAGACTGCTATCAAACTCATCAACCAGTTTGGAAGCGTAGAGGGATTGATAGAAAATAGCGCCGAGGTGAAAGGCAAGCTCCGCGAGAAAGTGGAGGGTGCCATAGAGGACATCAAGATTTCGAAGTTCCTGGCAACCATCAGAACCGATGTTCCGGTAGAACTCAAGATGGAAGATCTAAAACTGGAAGAACCAGACAATGCCAAGCTGGATGAAATCTTCACCGATCTGGAGTTTAAGTCGTTCGCCAAGCGCGTTCTTAAAAAACCTCAAAAAGTGCAAACAAAGGCTACAGGAGAGCTTGATCTCTTTGGCGCACAGCAAGACGATGGTCAAGAAGAAGAGGAAAATACGAGTTTTGAAACCATTAAAACGGTTGCTCATACATACAAACTCATTGAAACAGAAGAAGATGCGCAGAAACTTTATGACTATTTGATTACATCATCAATTCTCAGTTTAGATACCGAGACCACTTCCACCTCTACAATAGATGCAGAATTGGTGGGATTGAGCTTTGCTGTAAAGGAGAAAGAGGCTTTCTACGTAGCAATTCCAGCGGAACGTGAAGAAGCCTTAAAATTCGTAAACATCTTCAAACCGCTCTACGAGAATCCGGAAATCCTGAAAGTGGGACAAAACATCAAGTACGATTACGAAGTGCTGATGAATTACGGAGTGGAGATACAGGGAAAGATGTTCGATACGATGATTGCTCATTATCTCATCCAGCCGGAGCTTTATCACAATATGGATTACCTCGCCGAGGTATACCTCAAATACCAGACGGTTCACATAGAAGAGTTAATAGGTCCTAAGGGAAAGAACCAGAAATCGATGCGCGACCTGTCTGCGGCAGAAGTTTACGAGTATGCAGCAGAAGATGCCGACATCACCCTGCGCCTGAAGAATGTACTCGAACCAAAGCTCAAGGAGATAGAGTGCGAGGACTTATTCTGGAATGTAGAGATGCCGTTGGTGCCTGTTCTTGCCCACATGGAGATGAATGGCGTATGTATCGACACAGATACATTGAAGGAAACGTCTAATAATTTAACCAACCGACTCAATGAGATAGAACATCATATTTATAAGTTGGCAGGCGAGTCATTCAATATCGGTTCTCCACGTCAGGTAGGCGAGATTCTCTTCGGCAAGATGAAGATTGTGGAAAAGCCCAAGAAGACGAAGACCGGACAATATGTAACGAGCGAGGAAGTATTGCAGCAATTGCGCAGCAAGAGTCCAATCATCGATGAGATTCTGAACTACAGAGGATTAAAGAAACTGTTGGGAACCTACGTAGATGCCCTCCCTAAGCTCATCAATCCTCGTACAGGTCATATTCATGCTTCTTTCAACCAAACCATCACCGCTACGGGTCGCCTGTCATCCAGCGATCCGAACCTGCAGAATATCCCTGTGCGCGATGACGACGGCAAGGAGATTAGAAGATGTTTTATCCCAGAGCCTGGATGTCTGTTCTTTTCAGCAGATTACTCCCAGATAGAGCTCCGCATCATGGCACACCTGAGTGAGGATCCTAATATGGTAGAAGCATTCCTGGAAGGATCAGACATCCACGCAGCTACTGCAGCCAAGATCTGGCATGAAGACATCAAGGACGTAACCGATGCCCAGCGCAAGAAAGCAAAGACGGCCAACTTCGGTATCATCTACGGCATCACCACCTTCGGTCTTGCCCAACGCATGAACATCGAGAACCGAGAGGCGAAGCAAATCATAGAAGATTACTTCCGCACCTTCCCGGGCGTACATGCCTATATGGAGAAGTCGAAAAAGATAGCAAGGGAGAAAGGCTATGCCGAAACCCTCTTCCACCGTCGTCGCTATCTGCCAGATATCAACAGCAAGAATGGCACAGTAAGAGGCTTCGCAGAGCGCAATGCCATCAATGCCCCTATCCAGGGATCAGAAGCCGACATCATCAAGGTGGCCATGGTGAAGATCTTCAACCGATTCAAGGCAGAGGGCATCATGAGTAAGATGATCATCCAGGTACACGATGAACTCAACTTCTCTGTCTATCCAGAGGAAAAAGAGAAGGTTGAGAAAATCGTAATAGAGGAAATGGAGAATGCCTATAAGCTCAAGGTTCCTTTGATTGCTGATGCCGGCTGGGGAAAGAACTGGCTGGAAGCACATTAAAAAGAGCATCAGCTCTTTAGGAAAAGACTTCAAAAGAAAGAAGAAAGACTTCAAAGAGCAACAAGAAGAAGCCTTTCCTAGCGTTCAAATAAACAAAAAAAAGCTGCAAATGGTAAAAAACGAGCCATTTGCGGCTTTTTTTATAGATTTATGAGATTCTTTTATTATTTTTTTGTATATTTGTAGCAGAAATCTATCAAGTATAGGTAATACAAGGAGAATTGAACCAAAATGAACCAACAGATATTGGCTTTTTTTTCCTACCTTTGCATAGAAAAAGAAATGATAATATAAAAAAATCAAAGCTTATGAAACATCTTACTTTGCGGCAGCCAATCTGGTAAGCCGCCGCCAGTATGAAGAAGCTATTCCATACCTGCAAGCTTATCTCCGTTCGGGTGACGAGAAGTACCGTAAATCGGTATTCGTCAACCTCATAAAGGCTTGCGCAAAATCCAATAAATATCAGCTTGCCGTCATCACTCTCGAACAGGCATCTGATAACTATCCTACCGACTATGACATCATTTCGTCGGCAGTAAATCTGTGCATCGACCACAAGGATAATGCCAATCTCCAGAAGTTCGTAGGCAAGGGTCTTGCCCTCCGCCCAGACGATGAGACCCTTCTCAACATCCAGGGTAAGCTCTATGAGGAAGGCCATCATTTCGAGCAGGCGCTCGATATCTACAAGAAACTGCAAGTAGCTCATCCAAAGGCTCTTGATGTATTGAAACACCTGGCTATCAACAACTATAACATAGGTATGCAAAACTATAACCAGGCGCTGGAACTCAAGGAAAACGATCCTCACATCAAGGACCTGGAAAGCGTATATAAGGATTACTTCACCTATTCGATAGGTCACATCAAGAACATCATCAGCAGCGACCCACTTTCGCTGAAATACACCCAGGCACTCGCCATCGCATACAAGTAGGTGATAAGGAGAACTTCAATATCATCAACAACAAGCTGGCTTCGCTCGGAGGCGGTAAGATCGAGTCGAACGTGATTCCTCAGCTCATCGAGTTCAATGGCGAGGTAAATCCAACCATCGCTGCCGCTACACCTCAGACACAGACACTAAGCAACGACCAGAGTGCTGCAGAGGAGAAGGGAATCCCAGCTTACTCTGCCTTTGCCATTCCATTCATCGAAAACCGCATCGACAAATGGCAGAAGAAGGACAGCTACGAGACACTGGATGAGTATCGCGCCCGTATGACCGAGAAGAACCGAGATGCCAAGATTGCCGAGATGCAGCGACTTGCGCAGCAGGAATACATCAGCAAGTACGAATCAAGAGTAAACCTGCGTCATCTGGAACTGAAACCATACGATGCCGACCACGAGGTATTCCTGGTAACATCGCCTGTTCTCGGCGAGATGATCGTACCGGTGCCAAGAGCCAACAACGAGGCACGCATCTTCGCTTCCAACTGGAACGGTATGCAGTTTAAGGATCCACAGTACTTCATCGACAAGGATCACCTGGCACTCGCCAAGCTCACCATCATCACCCCTTCGGGCAAGCAGTATCAGTACGACAACGCAGCAGCGCTTAACTATACCGCCACCAACGTAGAGGTACACTTCGACCCTATCACCGCCAATATGCTGGCATCCAACGAGAATGCCAACAAGCAGACGGTACAGCAGCAGAACGTGAAGCTGGGAACATCGGATGTGGATGAGAATATCCCAGAGAATCCAACCAGCAACACCAAGACCTTTGCCGTGGTCATCGCCAACCAGAACTACAGTAATGTAGCAGGCGTACCACTGGCTCTGAACGATGGTC
Organism: Segatella sinensis; assembly: GCF_040095255.1. Classification (NCBI taxonomy): domain Bacteria; kingdom Pseudomonadati; phylum Bacteroidota; class Bacteroidia; order Bacteroidales; family Prevotellaceae; genus Segatella; species Segatella sinensis. Next base: position 57,542 of record NZ_JBBNGE010000002.1, read on the forward strand.
TTGCCTTCTCCAAGTATTGCGAGAAGACACTGGGCATGCCAGCAGAAAACGTGCGTTACTATGCTGATGCCTCATACGGTACGATGCTCCGCGCCATGCGCGATATCAAGAATATCGCCAGCGCATTCAACGGCGACATCAACATCGTATTCTACTATGCCGGTCATGGTATTCCTAACGAATCTACGAAGGATGCCTACCTGCTTCCTACCGATGCCGACGGCACCCAGACTGAGGGTTGCTACTCTCTGAACAAGCTCTATGCCGAGTTGGGTTCTACCAAGGCAAAGGAGATTGTGGTGTTCCTGGATGCCTGCTTCAGCGGCTCGAAGCGCGAGGAAGGTATGCTGTTCTGCCCGTGGCGTAGCGCTGAAGGCTAAGCAGGAAGATCCACGTGGCAACATGGTGATATTCAGTGCGGCATCGGGCGATGAAACCGCGTTCCCATACTCAGCCAAGGGTCATGGCCTCTTCACCTACTATCTCCTGAAGAAACTCCAGGAAACCAAGGGTGATGTAAGCCTCGGCGAACTTGAAAGCTACATCTCTGAAAATGTGAAGCAGCAGTCAGTGGTTATCAACCGCAAGGTTCAGACTCCTACTGCCACTCCTTCTACCTCGCTTGCAGCAGGCTGGAAAGAGCTGAAACTGAAATAAGAATAACATAAAAATCAGCAAGGATGAGACACTACATTTTTGTGATGATTCTGATGTTCCTGGGCGTAGCTACAACCAGCTATGCCCAGCGCACCAGGAAAGTGCACGGAGAATACATCTACCATGAACCGGAAAACGTATCGCTGGAGCAAGCCAAGAAGACGGCTCTGAGCAGAGCACAGATTCAAGCCCTGGGCGATGAGTTCGGCACAGTGGTAGCGCAGCATAACGCTACCCTGATGAACAATACCAACGGCTCTACACAGACGGATTTCACCTCGCTGAGCAGCAGCGATGTGAAGGGTGAATGGCTGGAAACCATCAGCGAACCTAAGTATGAGATCAGTTACGAACAGGGCATGCTGATAGTGAAATGCGCGGTAAGCGGAAAGGCGCGGGAGCTGGTTGCCACACAGAACAGTTTAGTTGCCAAGATTCTGAGAAATGGTACAGAAGATAGATTCGAAAGCGACAACTTCAAGAGTGGCGACGATTTCTATCTCTCCTACCAGTCATCTACCAAGGGATACGTAGCCGTTTATCTGATAGATGACAGCAAGAATACCTACTGTCTCCTGCCTTATCAGTCATCGCAGGATGGCAAGGTGAGGGTGGATGCCAACACGAGATACGTATTTTTCAATTCCAAGACGGCTACACCGCTCTTTCAGCCGGCAGATGTAGATGAATATAACATGACCTGCGAAAAGGCGGCAGAAACGAATTATATCTATGTAATCAGTTCGCCTAACCCATTCATCAAGGCGATAGATAATGCCGTAGCCGGTTTGCCTAGAGAGTTGAAGTACGAGGATTTCCAGAAGTGGCTTACCAAGAACCGTACAGCCGATAAGGATATGCAGGTAGAAATCAAGACCATCTCCGTAAAGAAATAACAGAAAAATAAAAGCCCAGGGCGGAATGCCCTGGGCTTTTATTTTTCTATGGTGTTTGCACTATCGCTCACGCAAAAAGTACTAGCGTAAAATGAAGTGAAACGCTGAACTCAGATTTTATAATCTCTTGATCACAGATTCCAGCTGCTCACCCAATCCGATGGTATAACCCTGAGAGAGGAATACCACTCTGTTGAAGGTATCAGAAATCGTGAAGATAGGAAGCAGGTTCTTGTTCTGAAGCTTCATATTCTCCACCATCTCCTTGCGGCAGGAACCATCCTTGTCGATACCGAAGATAATGTTCTTTGGTAAACCAGGGAACTCTGAGATTCTGAACTTCTTGGCAGATGCCTCATCCTCAAAGAGAATAACGATAGGGCGACCCCACTTCTCGAATACCTGTGCCACCTTGGCGATGTCCTTCAAGGCGTGGTTGGTTGGCTCCTGACCTACACCGATCATACCTGTTACGAAGTAGCCGCGACCTGTCTGGCTCAAAAGGCTAACCTCCTGATTGCTTGGCAAGAGGATAAACTTGGATTCTGAATTGAAGTTACCCTTTACGGTAATCTCTGTCTCAGAACTGCGCAGGTTCATATCCACCTGGGTAGTAGCCCCCTGCTTTACATGGAACAGCTGCATCTCTGCCAGCACACCACCGTTGGCAAGACGGGTACCAGATACCAGGGCATAATCGCCCTCATCCAGATCTACACCATTCTTGAAGGTACCGCTCCAGGTACAACCCTCCTCAGGATACTCCAGAAGCGAAGTAGAACCATCAGGATTGATGCGGTGGATAGTGAAGTGGCTGTAGTACTTAGGATCATCCACAGCACCATTATCCTTATAGTTCATCACGAACTTGCCCATGGCAGAAGCCTTCTGCACGTCATTGTCGAAATCTACGTCAATCCATTCGCCACCATTGGCATTCTTATACTGAGTCTTCTTGGTCACCTCATCCACCTGAGCCTCGATGCCCAAGCTTCTGGCTACATCGACGAAGAAAACCTTGCGAGAGCGGGCGTCTGTAAGGCGTGAACGATATACGCCGATAGGTGTCTGGGCAATCTGCAGAGCCTTCAGGTCTGGATTGATGCGGATATTCTTCTTCACCCACTCTACCAGCAGATTAGGATTGTTTTTGAAGGCTACCTGCTGCTTGGCAAACTCCTTCTCGAAGAACTGCTTGAACGGAGTGATAATCATCTCGTTTTCCACACGAGGAGAAAGCTGATCGCTCTTGGCATTGAAGTTATCTTCCAGGATATCCATCTGCATATCTCTCAAGTCCTTGGCACTCAATGTACCGAGCAGCTTGATAGCACGGTCGATACGGTCCTTGTGATTCTTCAGGAAGGTGAGGATGACATGGTGGTTACCGCTTGAACCTACCAGATACTTCACCATCTTCTGGGTATTCTCCTCAGAACCTGCAGCAAGACCATTATCCTTCAGAGCCTGCAATGCACTCTCCTTATTGTAGAAGGTAGCGAGATAGGCGTGGCGGATAGAATCCTCGTAGGCAAAGCGCTCCAGGTTCTTGGCTCTTGCCTCGGCAGATACCTCTGGGATGTTGGCATGCTCTGGAGGAGGAACGATATCGAAGGAGTCGCGGAAGAGGATGGTCTTCTGCTCTGCGCCAGGTACAGTTACCTGATGATCCATACGAACCACTACCTTCTTGTCCTTGCCGAAAGAAGCCTTGGCAAAGCCATACTTGCCGTTCTTGGATGCCCAGATCATCATATCGCCCTTGCCGGCAGAAAGGAAGGTGGCACCATCAGCACCAGTATATTTGGTTACTACGGTGCAGAACTCTGCATAGTTGTAGATTTTGAAGTCCACCTTGGCACCATCTACAGGATTGCCTGCTGCATCTACGATTTCGAAGTCGATGCGAGCAGAAGAACCATAGTTGTCGATGAGGTTAATCTCGGTATAGTTGGAAGTGCGGAGCATTACCTCCTCAGGACCATTGTAGTCACCGAACGCCTTGGTATGCATCAGCATCGCACGGGATGCAGGAGCATTAAACCAAGCCAGGTTCAGTACAGCTTCCGGCTCGCAGGCTCCCAGGAAATACCAGGTTCCATCTGCCCAAGCCTCTACCCAGGCGTGGTTATCATCGGTATGTGCCCAGCGTGGGGTATAAACCTGGCGTGCAGGAATGCCAATAGCTCTCAGGGCAGCTACCGTAAAGGTACTCTGCTCGCCGCAGCGGCCGTAAGCCGAACGGATGGTAGAAAGAGGTGCTGAAGTACGGCCGTCGGATGGCTGATAGGTTACCAGCTCGTGGCACCAGTGGTTCACCTCGAGGATAGCATCCTTCATGCTCAATCCCTTGACGCGCTCCTTCAATTCCTTGAAGAATACCATACGCGAATTATCCAGGTTCTCATTGTTGATGCGTACAGGGAGCACGAAATGGCGGAAGAGCAACTCAGGCACCTTGTTTCCCCAAGCCATCTGCTGGCGTGCCTCGAAGCTGGTGCGCACATTCTCCAGGAAGAAGCTGGTAGGATAGTCGGTTACATCAGCCACAGGCATGTAGGCATAGAGAAATTGCAAGGCTCCCTGCTCATCGGCTGTAGCTTTCTGCTGCTTGAGCATTTTCTGGTCATAAAACTGCTTACCTACAAGATTTACCTTCTGTTTGAAGGCCGTTTCCACTTTCGTGCGATAAGCTGCATCGGTAATGAAGTGGCCGTTTGCTGCCAACATTGTCTGCCAAGAGGCTAAGAATGTAATGGCGAACATTACTAAAAACTTTCTCATTGTTAGTTAGCTTTTTAATTATATTTATTATATTCCAGTTAATATATTGATGTTACGTTACAAACTTTCTGCAAAAATAATGTTTTTTTTCGAAATAATAGCCATCCCCAAAAGAAAAAATGTTATCTTTGCAGCAAATATTGAGAATTCAAGTAAAATTAGTAATAATCAAATAACTAAATAGAAAGAAAAATAGAAACTATGAACAGAGACGATTTCAAGTTTGAAATATGCGCCAACAGCGTAGAAAGCTGTCTGGCTGCACAGGAAGGTGGAGCCAACCGTGTGGAACTGTGTGCAGGCATACCTGAGGGTGGTACCACCCCATCGTATGGCGAGATAAAAGTTGCCCGAAAGTTGTTGGATAAGACCTTGCTCCACGTCATCATCCGCCCTCGTGGTGGCGATTTTCTCTACACTCCGCTGGAGATTGAACGCATGGTGGAGGATATCCGCCTCTGCAGAAAACTGGGCGTGGATGGCGTAGTGATAGGATGCCTCACAGAAGATGGAGAGGTGGATATGGAGGCGAACCGCCGACTCGTGGAACTGGCGAAAGGCTGTGACGAACAGGCGAAAGACGGCAAAGAACTGAAGCCGATGAGCGTTACTTTCCACCGTGCCTTCGACCGAACAGCCAATCCTCAGAAAGCCTTGGAAGACATCATCTCTCTGGGTTGCGACCGCATCCTTACATCGGGCCAGCAACCTAAGGCAGTAGAAGGCGTAGCGCTTCTTTCAGAGCTCAAGCAGGCAGCAGCCGGACGAATCATCCTCCTTGCCGGATGTGGCGTAAACGAGGATAACATCCGCACCATCTTCGATGCTACCGATATCCACGAATATCACTTCTCGGCAAGAGTCAATGTGCCAAGCAAGATGAAACAGCTCAACACCAACGTGTATATGGGTGCCGAGGGTGCTGATGAAAGCAACTCTCCTGTTACTTCTGCAGAAAGAGTAAAGCAAACCATCGCCAACCTTTTGGGATAGGATTTTTCTATAACGAAAAAGATGTTTCCGATAATAAGAAAGGATTGTTTCCGATAACGCAGATAGCATTTTTCCACAAAACAAAAAAGTGTCGCAATTTCCAATATTCCAGGAGATTACGACACTTTTCCAATATAATATTCACACAATCTTAGAGTGCGATTTCCACAACCTTATCCATCTCTGTAGGAACCTCACCGAGATTCAGGAGCACACCACCTTCGCACTTCTGAACCTTCACCGGCTTCTTGCTGACAAAGTCGAATGCCTTCTTTACCTTCTTATTTCCGAGAGGCAGGAAGAGGCTCTTATCCTTCAGGTTCAGGATATGAACGAAGAGACGGTTTCCCTTCTGGGTAGTAACACCCCAATCGTGAGGAGCCACGATGCCACCGCGGGTACCATAAATGGTCTCACCATAAATCTTCATCCACTCTCCCATTTCTGCCAAACGCTCCAAGGCAACTGCAGGAAGTTCGCCATCTGGCTGAGGGCCGATGTTCATCAGCAGGTTGGCATTCTTACCAGCTGCATTCACCAGGTAATGAACCAAAGTCTTGGTAGATTTATAATCCTGGTCGGTAATCTTATAACCCCACATGCCATTCATGGTCTCGCAGGTTTCAAGAGGCAGGCGACTGATGTCCTGACCCGACAATCCTGCCTTATTCTCTCCAGGAAGATCACGCTCGAAAGCCTGAACATCCTCACCCTCGAAAGGAGAAGAGTGATGGTTGTTTACAATCAGGCAGCCTGGCTGCAGGCGATGGATAAGCGCATACTGCTCTGGCAACTGCCAATCGAAATTAGGATTCTGATCCTGATCCCACCATCCATCAAACCAGATACATCTCACCTTACCGTAGTTGGTAAGAAGCTCAGTAAGCTGGTTGTTCATAAACTGATAGTAGCTCTTCCAGTTACCCTCAGGGTTAGGGCGACCAGTGCCTCTACCCGTTCTTCCCCAAACGGCATCCTCGCGATACCAGTCAATATGAGAGTAATAAAGATGCAAAGCGATGCCCTGCTTGTGGCACTCATCCGCCAGTTCCTTCACTATGTCGCGGCGGAAAGGAGTAGCATCTACGATATTATAATCAGAATACTTGGTCTTGAACATAGAGAATCCCTCGTGGTGGCGAGTAGTGAAGCAGATATACTTGGCACCAGAAGCCTTGATGGCAGCCACCCATTTGGCAGCATCAAACTTAGAAGGATAGAAACCGCCAGCCAGCTTGGCATACTCCTTGTAGTTCAGGTCCTTATTGGTCATTGTCCATTCGCCGGTGGCGAGCATGCTGTACAATCCCCAATGCAGGAAGATACCGAACTTATCATCCTGGAACAGCTTGCGTGATTCCAGGTTTTCTGCTGATGGCTGATAATGCTGAGACTTGTTTTCCTTGGCAGCATCATTCGCAACCATGGCATTAGCCGAAAGGCAAGAGCAACCCAAAGTAAGGATTGCGGCACATAATTGTGACTTGAAATTCATTTTAATTCCCATAATTAAATTGTTATAGTTAGTTATGATGGTGCAAATATACAATTTTTTTTTCAGAGCAAAGCGATAAAACACAAAAAACTCTATATAAGAGGATAAAAAAGATGCCTGCAGCGAGATAAGGAAGACCAGGAATGGGGATAAGAAAGGAGTTATAGGGAAAGATTAGAGGTAGCTTAGAGAAAAACTGGGAGCAGTTTTACGAGGAATTTGGGAAAAACACAATGTTATCAGAATTTAAAAGATATAATAAAATTATAATTTATTCAATTCTATTTGGAACTTAGAGAAACTATTTGTATCTTTGCATTGTCAGTCAGAAAGAAGTATAGCAAAACATCTGAGCAATAGGATATTCCCAGATATACAGCAGTACTTGTCTGATAACGACTACAAGAACAAGATTATTAATATAAAAAGAAGAAAGGAAACATTATGAAGAAATATGTATGTGACGTTTGTGGCTGGATTTATGATCCAGAAGTAGGAGATCCAGAGGGTGGCATCGCTCCAGGTACAGCTTTCGAGGATATCCCTGATGATTGGGTTTGCCCTCTCTGCGGAGTAGGTAAGGACGATTTCAGCCCTGTAGAGGAGTAAGACTCTTTTGGGGAATCACCCGAAGGAAATCCTCACAAAGGAATCATCTGAATGAAAAGCCTGATATTCAGGCAACACATTCATAAAATAATAGGAGGAACCATTATGACGAAGATTAGAGAAATCTACCGCTGCCAGATTTGCGGCAACGTGGTAGAAGTAGTAAACCCGGGAGCCGTGCTCAGCTGCTGTGGCGAGCCGATGAAGCTGATGAAGGAAAACACCAGCGATGGCGCCAAGGAGAAGCACGTGCCTGTGATAGAACCTATCGAGGGCGGCTACCGAGTAACTGTAGGAAGCGTGGAGCATCCGATGCTCCCAGAGCATTACATCCAGTGGATTGAGCTGCTCACCCCTACCGATGTGCTCCGCCATGAGTTGAAACCGGGCGAAAAGCCGGAAGCCATCTTCATGACAAGTGCTGAAGCCAAGGATGTTACAGCTCGCGAATACTGCAATCTCCACGGTTTGTGGAAAGGGGTAATTGAAGGATAAAAACCATCATACCAACAAAAGGTCTCATGTCGTTTTCCCAATGTAGGGAATATGATATGAGACCTTTTTAACTTTATTTACATCTCGTTTCTTGCCACATTCGCCAGGAAATATCTATCTTTGCCGACAAAACGCTATAGATGATGAGAAGAATATGGAATGATCTTACATCAATGCGCTTGCTGCTGGCATTATCCACCTGCATCTGCTTGATTTCCTGTTCACAAGATAAAACAATAGAAACCATACGCTCCGCCTACTATTGGAGTACGACCTGGCAGATGGACAGCAGCAAGAAGAACTTCATCCAGAAACACCATATCAAACGACTCTACGTTAGATTCTTTGATGTGGTAAGGGATGCGGATGGAGAAATCATGCCCAATGCTACCCTGCAATTTGATACAGCCGATGAGAAAAGGACAACTGAAGAAAAGGAGAAAGAATCTCTGATGCCGAAAGGAATGGAGATTATCCCCGTTGTCTATATCGTAACCGACTGTTTCAAAGCAAATACCAAGACGAATCCTATCAGTAGCGACAAATCGGGCTGGAAATCTTCAGATGAAACACCCCGGCAACTCGCAGATAAGATTCTGAACCGCATCCTTCAGATGAACGAAGCCAATGACATCGAGAACGTGAAAGAGATTCAGATTGACTGCGACTGGACAGCTTCAACGAAAGATGCTTATTTTGAATTTCTCCATTTTTTAAAGGAGAAAGCCAAAGACAAGAAGATGCAACTTTCCGCAACCATCCGGTTACACCAGCTCTCGATGACCCCACCCCCTGTGGATAGAGGCATCCTGATGATGTATAATACGGGCGATGTAAAACAGCTCAATTGCCAAAAGCCGATACTCGATATGAAGGATGTGGCTCCTTACATCCAGCATCTGGGCAGTTATCCGTTGCCGCTTTCTGCCGCTTATCCGCTCTTCAGCTGGCGAGTCCTCTTCAGAGAAGGAAAATTCGTAGGCATCATGCATGCAGATGATGATTTCCCCGTATTGCCAAACGACAGCATCGTGATAAGAAAGCCCGAAATGAGCGACATCATGGAAGCCGTAAGAAGCATCAATCACCAGGATGAAGACATCAACAGCGAGGTCATTCTCTTCGACCTCAACACCGATAATATCAAACGATTTAAATCAGAAGATTATGAAAAGATTTTTAATCATAGGAGTGATAGCAGCAGCATTTAGCACCCACGCCAACGCCTGCGTTGCCGAATACTCTGATCACAACTATTATATGTTCAGCGTGTTCAACCGCGACCTTACATCGCCTGCATATCTCTACGATATCGCCAGCTACTGGCAGAAGTATGCCGGCAATACATCCTCCGTCAACTTATCTTTCTACAGATGGAACAAGGAGAATATTAAAAAAGTTGCCCAAAGCAAGAAGGATGCAGGAATGCTTTCTTACCTGAGAAACCTGAATGCCTACCTGGATGCCTGCGAGAAACTGAATCCCAATGCCTGGAACTACGCCTCGAAGCAAGAACGACTGCAGATACAGCAATCGCTGACACGGCTCAACAATGCCGCCAAAATTTATAAAGGCACCCAACTCAAGAGCCAGTATGCCCTGCTCCGTATGCGCACCAACATGATGAAGGGATTCCACCAGCAGAACATCACCTATTGGAATGCCATTGCCTCCCGACTTCCGAAATCACCATGGCGAGAGGCGATGCGCAACATTTATGCCCGGGCTTTATGGAAGACGGGAAGACATCAGCAGGCACTGGATATCTATGCCGAGCAGGGAGATATGGCAAGCATCAGGGTGCTCGCCCGAAACTATCGCAATCTTGCAGGCATTCAGAGCACTTATCTCAAGAATCCGAACTCGGCTATGCTCACCTATCTGGTGCAGGATTTCGTGAACAACTGTCAGCAGACGATAGACTGTCGCTCCAAAGAACAGTTAAATAAGGAGTGGATTGAGGAAATAGGCGCCAAGGTCATCTATCAGAAAGAAGCCCTCAACTTCATCACCTTTGCCAATAAGGTCATCGCTGAAGGCAAGACGCAGAATCCTTGCCTGTGGCGTTCTGCCACCGCCATGCTCCATTATCTCTATGGATATCAGCGGGAAGCATGGAAGGAGATTAGTGAAGCAGTCGCTCTGGATGGCACACAGCGAATGAAGAATAATGCAAGAGCCATCCGCCTCCTGGTTTCTACCCGAAACACACAGGTGGATAATGATTATCCGCAATATCTGGTCGGTGAATTCAAATGGCTCAACGAGATGGCAAAGGGAGAAAGCCAAAAAGCGAAGGGAGAATACCCGAAAAAGGATGATTTCACCAATCCCGACATTCACTATGTAGAGGTGAAGGAACGTGTGGCTTACCGCGCCCTGTACAACCGGTTCAAGACGATGGCAGATAAGGCGAAAAAGGAAAACCGGCAGGAAGCCGGCAGAGATTACGAAAGCATGGCTACGGCGATGTATGGCATGATGGATGCCTACATGCGAACCTTCTACAAGGAGCAACAGGATGAAGAATACATCAGCCGCTATCTTTATTCATCAGAATACGCCATTCGTCTTGACTCACTCTCTGCGCAGCAGCTGGCAGATTACTATCGCTTCATCACCGCTCAGCATCAGGATGCCTTCCAGCAATACGTCTGCCAGTCACTCTATCGCAATGCCGATTTCTTCAAGGATATGATAGGCACCAAGTATCTTGCCAAAGGCAATTTTGGCGAAGCTGCCCGCTGGCAGAAGGATGTATCCCTGAAGTTCATCAACAACCAGGCCATCAGCTTCTACGCCGAGAAGCGCAGCTATACTGTGCCTTACTGGTTCAACCACCAGAAGGTAAATGATTCGGAAATGTGGAGCATTCAGGGCAGTTATGCCCACCTGAAGGAGAACCCGAAATGGAAATTCTGCCAGGAGATGAACCAGCTCATCAGCCAATACAATGTGGCTCGTGAAGGCGAAGTTAGAGAAAAACTTGCCTATGAGCTTGCCACCCGCTATTATCAGGCATCCTGCTATGGCGACTGCTGGTATCTTACCCATTATGGCAAGAGCGTGGCCGATAGTGCCCGCACAGGCGAAGCCGATTTCGCAGCTATCGCTCAAGAGTATCTCAAGATAAGCAAGCAAAGCAGCAATCTCACGCTTCGCTATCATTCGCTCTATGCCCTCTCATCCATTGGTATTGACCCATGGTTTAAGATTACCTATGATGCCAACTGGAAAGAGCAGAAGCTTCTACAGCCACAATCCGCTCAATATCAGGCTATGATGGAATGGAGCCAGTTCAGCCATCAGCATCCGGAAATGGTGGATCAATATACCACCCGATGCGATGTATTGAAACAATTCGAAAAGAATCTCTAAAAAATGCTATCATAAAGGCATCCACGGGGGCTGTGGATGCCTTTTTTAGTTAATTTTCCACGATTTCTTCGTATCTTTCATTTATAATGTGTATCTTTGCATCCAATTATTTAAACGTTTAAAATGAAACAGAATGATATAATTTCAATCATTCAAGATAATGATATTTCCGAATATTATTCCTTGAAGAATTTAGGTTTTGAAGGCTATGCTTTTCCATACCAAGAAGCACTTAAAATAGTGCAAACATGTAAACTTTTAGCGATTCCAATCTTAGGAGGTGATGTATATAGTATGAATAATTCTACTATAGAGAACTCTGATGATAATTGGTATTATAATAGGACTCCAGATGAGTCATATTACGATTACGTGCAAAATAGCTGTAATAAATCCGAATCTTACATCAAGACTATTAAAAATCATTTTTGTAATAGGCCTTTATTTTCCTTTGCCCTAGAGAACGAAATCTAAAGCAGGGCAAGAGGTTTCATAACATTTTGCTGACGTCAGCAAAATGATCATCATGGTTCTACAGGGCGGACGCATCAAAATGCCTTCGCCCTGCTATATCTTCCAACAATTTCTCCTATCTTCTCCAACGACTTCTATTATAATTCCCAAGAATTTCTATCATATATCTCTACCCCTCTCCTGTCAATATGGCTCTTGAGTTCTGCATTCTTCAAATCCTTATAGATACAAAAATCAAACTCGTAGGGCAGGAGCAAATCATCTATCTCATTCTTGAGTTGAAGCAAGTCGGTAAGCGACAAGGCTTCGCCTACCAATGCGATATCCACATCGGAAAAAGGCTTGTGGGTTCCTTTGACCCTTGAGCCAAAAAGTATTACCTTACCGATATGAGGGAAATGGGAGAAAACCGAGAACACTTTCTTCCAGTCGCCCTCTTCTATGCCATATTTTTTCATCTGTCAATATCAAAGAGATTCTTTTCTAGATTATCGAAATAAAAGAGATAAACAAGAACAGGAGAACTTAGACTTCAGAAGCCTTGATGGCGTTCATCTTCTCGCTGAACTTCACGAAAATCGGGAGATAATCATGGATAATCTGGTTCAATACCATATTGAATTCCTCTTCATCATAACAATGGGAAGTAAGATTACGGGATGAAATGGTACTCATCCAGGCAGGATTCTCTACGATACCCATTTGCAAAGCCTTGCGGATGGCATCTCTTGAACCCTGCACATCGGTATAGCCCTGATATTCCTCATAATCCTTCATCACTTTCCATGCCAACTCCTGAGTATATTCAAAGCGTTGCACCAGACCTTCTTTCAAAAGGTCATCCACTTCACCACTGAATTGTTTCTCCGTAGAAACAATCCTTGCGGCATTCTGCAATCGAGCCACTGCCTTATCGTAGTTGCTCAATCGCTGTATCCATCGTATATATTGATTCTCTGACATAAGCCTTGATTTTTTCGCAAAGATAAGAAAAGTTTTTGAGAAAACCTATACCACCAGCCCTTTTTCTCGTCTCATACCCCAAGTTTTAGTTATTTTTCCACGATTTTTTTGCATCTTTCATTTATAATGTGTAACTTTGCGTCAATATATTTAAAGTAATACAACAATGGCAAAGAACTATAAGCAGACAACTGATCAAAACGGCAACAGCACCAAGAAGACCACCAGGAAAAAGAAGAAGAGGTTTCCATCCAGCAGCAAACGAACTCATCTTCGAACAGAGATTCCGCCTCTTACCGCTCAAGTCAGCCAAAGAATTTGGTAGCCCAAGGAATATCTTTCCTCTCAGGCTTAGCCGAAACCTTAAAGTCGCCAGAAGCCACAGCCCAGCTGGTTGATTCCATCGTTGAGCAAGACGAGCAGACAGGAGCGACCTCCATCAAGATTCCTGTAGAGAGCAAGGAGACCGTTTCTAACATTCTGAATCTCATCGGGAAATTGTTTACAAAATAAGCCATGGGTAAAAAGAAATATAAGCATCAAGGACATTATTGCAAGATGTGTGGAGAGTATAAATCCAACGAGTCGTTCAGTGGTAAAGGACACAGACTGCACATCTGCAAGAAATGTATATCAAAAAGAAATAAGGCTAAAAAAGAAAAGAAACGTTTAGAACATGATAGAATTAACGAAGTCTCAGAAGAAAACAGCTCGCAAGCTCATTAATTTGGGCTTGCAGCGAGAGTGCGCCAAGTTCATGCAATCTACCAAAGATTTCATGAACAAGAACGCATCAGCAGAGGATGCACACGATGCATACCTCAAACTATATGATAAGGTATACCAATTCGACAAGCATATCGCTCGCCGATACGATGGGATGTCAGGAGGTAGATATTACATCACCGTATGTTACCTATACTATGACGGAGTATTGACTGACGAAGACATCCGAGAGTTTGACGATGAGCTATATAACAGTTTGAAAGAAGCCAAGAAGTCTTTTCAAAATTAAACGATATGAGTTACACAGAATATTCTTGTAGCAGACTAACTTTTAAAGCTTGCATAATAGAATCCTTAAAAGAAAACGACGTTTTCTGTATAAAGACACCTGTTGGGAGTTTTCAAATGACGAAAGGAGATTTTTACAAATCTTTTCCAAATGTTATCCAAACAAAAAGTTACAGAGAACAAGGAGTGTATAGTTACACGAAGACTCCCCAAAAAGCCAATAAATACTTGTTTGAACGAAATGAGACGAAAAACATTGGTTTAAAACCAAAACAAACAACTCCAGATTTGGTCGGTGATAATATACGAAGAAAAATCAAGGAAATTGGTCAACTATGGCGTTCTTCAGAATTCAACCCTAAAATATCAAAAGAAACATTAGATTATTGGAACAAAATCATTAATGACTGGGTGGATGCCAAAGACATGCCATTAATTGTTCGAAAAGACATTAAATTCCGAGGTCAATCTTTCATACATCCTACAGGAAGAGAAATTATAGTTTCTGACAATACATTTGCAATCTGGGTATATGGTCAAGTTATGAAACAACATACCCCAACATTGAAAGAAATTAAAGAAATGCTTCAAAACAATATGATTCCTATGCTGTTTATGCGAACTAAAGATGGCAAACAAAAAGCAAAGTATTCCAAGCCTTTAGGAACAGATGCTTTACAAGGATGGAAGCTATGTCACATTGAACCTATCGGTTTTAACAGTTCAAAAAGCATAAATGAAATAGATATACATTCTATAGAAGAGCATTTCCGTAAATATGCGAACCCATACAATATGTTTGTTCTACCAAAAGAAATTGGAGATTTAGGAGAGATACAAGTATTTATTGATGAGCAAAGAAGGAAATAAATAACCTTTTCCTTGCTACAACCAAATAAAAAGCGTAACTTTGCCGAAATATCATAAAAATAAGCAATTATGAAAGAAGAAGAAATCAAAGAATTGTTCGAGCAATTTGAAGCTATTGCCAACGAATACGAAGGCGTAGAATGTTGGAGTGCAAGAGAACTTGCACAAGTATTAGGTTATAGCCAATGGCGTAATTTCGAAGGAATTATCGAAAAGGCAAAAGCATCTTGTACTAATGCAGGGCAAGAGGTATCATACCATTTTGCTGACGTCAGCAAAATGGTCACCCTTGGTTCTGGATCTCAGCGTGAAGTCAAAGACTATATGCTGACTCGTTATGCTTGCTATCTCATTGCCCAAAACGGTGATCCACGCAAGCCACAAATCTCTTTTGCCCAAAACTACTTTGCCGTACAAACTCGCCGAGCAGAACTGGTGCAAAAGCGTTTGCTGGAATACGAACGTGTACAAGCACGTGCAAAACTTGCAGAAACAGAGAAGCGTCTCTCTGGTGTGCTGTATGAAAGAGGTGTGGACAGCAAAGGCTTTGCCATCATTCGCTCACTAGGTGACAAGGCGTTGTTTAATCTCGACACGGCTCTTCTCAAACGTAAATTGTGTGCTCCTAACAACCGACCTCTCGCCGATTTCCTTCCAACACTCAATATCAAAGCTAAAGATTTTGCTGCAGAAATGACTTCTGTCAACGTTCAGCAAAAGGATTTACATGGTCAGCAATCTATCTGTCAAGAACATGTCGATAATAATAAGGCTGTTCGTAATATGATGCTCCAACGTGGCATTGTGCCAGAAAATCTTCCTGCAGGTGAAGACGTCAAGAAAGTTGAACGCAGATTGAAATCTGACGAAAAGACATTGACCAAAAAGAATAGCAAAAAGAAATAATATCTATCATAATTCTATAACAAGAGAAGAAGCAAGAATTTCACTGCACATCAGCCGTCCAACACTCGCACAACAGCTGTTGTGCGGTCGTAGAAACTAACTCTTCCGGCAATTACTCCTATATCTTCCAGCAACTTCCATTATATATCTCAAAGACTTCTGTCATACCTTTCAGGTACTTCTCCTATATCTTTCGATAACTTCCCTTATATCTTTCGAAGACTATCCCTATATACCTCAACGTCTTCTCCTATATCTTCCTGCATCCGCAAGCGTTTCAGCGTTTCAGCGTTTCACTTGTTTTTTCCAACATCTATTTTCCCTCATCTATGATTTTTAGTTAATTTTCCACGATTTCTTCGTATCTTTCATTTATAATGTGTAACTTTGCACCCAGAAATTTAAACGTTTAAAGATAAAATGGCATTAAAATGTGGTATTGTAGGCCTCCCAAACGTGGGTAAGTCTACACTGTTCAACTGTCTGTCTAGTGCAAAGGCACAGGCAGCTAACTTCCCTTTCTGTACTATCGAACCAAACTTGGGCGTCATCACCGTACCAGATGAGCGACTCAACAAGTTGGCAGAGATTGTTCACCCAGGACGCATCGTCCCAGCGACTTGCGAAATCGTAGATATCGCAGGTCTCGTCAAGGGTGCCAGCAAGGGCGAAGGTCTTGGTAATAAATTCTTGGGAAATATCCGTGAGTGCGATGCTATCATCCACGTAATCCGCTGCTTCGACGATGACAACATCGTGCGCGAAGGTGGCGCCAAGGTTGACCCATTGGAGGATAAGAGCGTCATCGATACAGAGTTGCAGCTCAAGGACCTGGAAACCATCGAATCTCAGCTCGCCAAACAGCAGAAGACTGCAGCTGCCGGCAATAAGGATGCCAAGTTGATGGTTACCGTTCTGGAGGCTTACAAGGCTGTTCTGGAGCAGGGAAAGAACGCCCGTGGCGTAACTTTCGAAACCAAGGAAGAGCAGAAGGTGGCTCACGACCTTTTCCTCCTCACAACCAAACCTGTGCTCTACGTAGCCAATGTAGATGAAGCTTCTGCCAAGACCGGCAACGAGTATAGCAAGAAGGTAGAGGAAATCGCCAAGGAAGAAGGTGCTGAGTGCATGGTCATCGCAGCCAAGACAGAGGAAGACATCGCTTCTCTCGAAACCTACGAGGATAAACTGATGTTCCTCGAAGAACTCGGCCTGGAAGAGAGCGGCGTAAACCGACTCATCAAGAAGGCATACGCCCTGCTGAACCTCGAGACATTCATCACCGCAGGTGAGATGGAGGTGAAGGCATGGACCTATCACAAGGGCTGGAAGGCTCCTCAGTGTGCCGGCGTCATCCACACCGACTTCGAGAAGGGATTCATCCGTGCAGAGGTTATCAAGTATGATGACTATATCAAGTATGGCTCTGAAGCTGCTGTACGCGAGGCTGGTAAGCTCGGCATCGAGGGCAAGGAGTACATCGTACAGGATGGCGACATCATGCACTTCCGTTTCAACGTATAACGATTATGATGGCAAATCTGCTTAACTATATCGTATGGGATCCGGATCCCATCTTGGCTCACCTGGGTCCTATCTCCATCAGATACTACGCCACCTGCTGGATGGTAGGCTTGCTGCTGGGTTATCTGATGATGCACCGTCTCTACAAGGAGCAGAAGCTGGGCGAGGATAAGTTTGAACCGCTCTTCATCTACCTCTTCGTCGGCATCCTGGCGGGTGCCCGACTGGGACACTGCATCTTCTACCAGCCGGAATACTTCCTCACCCAGTGGGATCACGTAGTCGAGATGTTCATCCCGATGCATCACATGGCAGACGGCAGCTGGAAATTCACTGGATATGAAGGTCTGGCTAGCCACGGAGGCGTACTGGGACTGTTCATCGCCATCTGGCTCTACTGCCGCAAGACGAAAGTGGGCGGCTGGACATTACTCGACAACATGGGTATCATATCAGGCATCACCGCCTGCTTCATCCGCCTGGGCAACCTGATGAACTCCGAGATCATCGGCAAGGTAACCGATGTGCCTTGGGCATTCATCTTCGTCAAGGAAGATCAGTATCCGCGTCATCCCGGCCAGCTCT
Organism: Segatella sinensis; assembly: GCF_040095255.1. Taxonomy (NCBI): domain Bacteria; kingdom Pseudomonadati; phylum Bacteroidota; class Bacteroidia; order Bacteroidales; family Prevotellaceae; genus Segatella; species Segatella sinensis. Next base: position 75,185 of record NZ_JBBNGE010000002.1, read on the forward strand.
ACGAGGCGATAGCCTATCTCGTCATCTTCCTCCTCATCCTCTTCATCTATAAGAAGAAGGGGCCTAAAAGTGTGGGAAGCGGACTTTATTTCGGCCTTTGCCTTACCCTCATCTTCACCTTCCGTTTCTTCGTGGAATACACCAAGGAGATTCAGGTGGCTTTCGAGGCAGGATTGCCTATGGATATGGGCCAGATATTGAGTCTTCCGCTCATCATAGCGGGAGTATGGAGCATCGCCTCCAGCCCTAAGCGAGCTGCGAAAAAGGAAAACAAAGCATAAATACGATGATAGAAGTTTCGTTCCATCCAGATGTGTGGGGCGGAACTTTTATTGTTTAAAGCCAGCGATATGGTAGACTTATCGCATACATGGTATCCTGCTTATATATATAATAAGGTATAAACAACAACTACAATATGAATAGAAGCATCATTCTCTACCTTCTCGCCGCACTTCTTCTGGTAAGCTGCGGATATCAGGGCAAATCATCCTCTCCTTCCTCTCAGGATGGGGGCAAGAACAATCTGCCCGCCCATATAAGGCTCATCAGTACCACTCCCATCAAGGATCAGGGCGAGAGCGAACTCAGCTGGGCATACGCCATGCTCGCTACCATAGAGAGCGAACATATCATGAAGGGTGACTCCGTGAACCTCTCCGTGGCTTACATCGCCCGAATGATGCTGCAGGAGAAAGCCATAGAGTATTATCTCTCGCAAGGCAGCAAGCCCATCAGCATGCGAGGCATGGCTTCCATGCTCATACATTATATAGATAAGTATGGTGCACAACCCTACGACAGCTACGAAGATCCGAAGGATATCAACTACAAGACGCTCTGCCGGAAGGTGGAGCAGCTCTGCGATGCAGCCATCTCACAGAAGTCGGGGTTCGGAAAGCTGAAGGATGATCTCGACAATCTCTTTGATCAGGAGATTGGCTACATGCCTGCCAAGCAGGTTCACATGCTCGGTGCCGAATATACCCCGCTGGAGTTCGCCCACAGCGTATGCTACCCGGAAGAGTATGTATCGCTCACCAGTTTCACCCATCACCCTTACCGCGAGTACTTCGCCCTGGAGATTCCCGACAACCGTCAGCACGACTCCTACCTCAATCTGCCGCTGGATGAGATGATGCTCCATATCCAGAAGGCGATAGAGAACGGCCACCCGGTATGCTGGGAGGGCGATATTTCGGAAGAAGGCTTTATCCACGCCAAGGACAACTATGTGGATATCCCGGAAAACGAACGCCCCGTAACCCCTACTTCCCGCCAGGAGGAGTTTGAGCAGCTGCGCACCACCGATGACCACGTGATGGAAATCATCGGCACTTTCCTAAAAGACGAGCAGCGATACTACGTCTGCCGCAACTCAGCAGGAAAGATCTGGGGCAACCAGGGACTCATCTATCTCTCTGAAGACTATCTCCGCCTCAAGACCATAGTCGTCTTCATGAGCGAAGAAGCCTTTCTCTTCGATAGGAAGTAAAATGGTTGATGTAGGTCAAATATCTGCTTCATAACACTTGTGTGCGCACACATATAGTTGACATACATCAAAAATTCGGGCTTTTTTCGCATTTTCTCCATAAAAGTTTTGGTGGAATGGCAAAATCGTCGTACCTTTGCATCGTCAATAAGACAAAAGGTTATTAGGTTTTTAGGTTAAGATTGTTAGTTGTTTATAGGTTATTAGTTATAAGGTAATAAAAAAGATTGTTTATTCAAGGACGACGAAAAGAAATTTTGTTTAGGTTATTAGGTTTTTAGGTTTAAGATTGTTAGTTGTTTAGTTTTAGGTTATTAGTTTTAAGGTAAGAAAAAAAAGATTGTTTATTCAGTGAGAACAGGATAATGTCGATAGGTTAAGCGTAACTTAAGGTAAAAAAAGACATGTATCGGATAACAAGATGATGCCTGTGAGCAGTAAATGACTGCTTCGGGCGCCGCAATGGAGAAGAGCTTGTGAAAGCGATAATCTCCTTTGAGTTATGAAAAATTTGGGAATATAGCATTAAAGGTGCGCAATTTCGAGTGAATCGAAGTTGCGCACTACTTTTTTTATGCCACACGCCAAGTTCTTATATGCAATCCGCCCCCTTCCTACGGGCATTCTAGAGGTATTTTAGGCATAATCCCCTCATTTTTATGATAATATACACTAAATAATTTTGTATTACCACCGAAAAGTTGTACTTTTGCAAAAGATAATAAATAACAAGGTAATATGGCAAAACATCCTCTTTGGAACGACGATTATTGGCTCCTGCTACTCCAGCTCTACCAGAAGAAGCCGATGGGAGTAAAGCCCTTATACTCAAAAGGTATAGTCGATTTGAGCTTGGAACTGCACATCCAGCCGGAATATCTGCACGCACAGATGTTCAAGCTGCAGCGCATCACGCCTCGCATCAAGCGGCTATGGGATAAATATGCCGATAATCCACGCCTTCTATCCCACGACATCAAGATTCTCCGATCCATGAACGGATGCGGAAATGCCAAGGATTTTTTTGCAGGAGTAGAAGTAAAGGAGTCGTTCGAGAAAGATTGGGAACCTCTCGTTGAAGAGCCATCGCTCAACCCCGTGAAGCTCATCATCATCCTCGACCTCTACTTCCAGCTCACTCCCATCACCATGGTGGCTGAAACGCCGGAAATCATCAACCTGGGAAAACTCATCAAGGTATCACCCAAGCTGATTGCAGAAGTGATGGGCGTTTACCAATACTGCGACCCTTATCTCAACCGCCAGCAAGCACCAGACAGCAAGCTGATTAGCGCATGCAAGGACATCTGGCACAGATATGGTAACGGAAACCCTGACAAGCTGAACCAGCTTGCCATCAACCTGCAGGAATACTACAAGTAGAACGGAAAAAAGAATACTGCAAGCAGAAAAAAACTGCAGGCAGAACAGAAAAAAAGATATATAAACAGCAAAAGCTCAACTCAAGAATAAAGATATGGCTCAAAAACTCATTCAGACACAGGCACAGAAGCTGCAACAGCTACAAAAACTCTCCGCCCAGCAGATGCTGCAGGTGAAGCTCCTGGAGATGCCCCTCACCGAACTCGAGGAGAGCATCAATGCCGAACTGGACGATAATCCTGCACTGGAGAGTGAGAATCCAGATGATATGCTCAGCGAAAGCTACGATGGAGATTCTCCGCTGGAACATGGTGCAGATAGCAGTAATAGCGACAGTGATACTGATTCTGATGATGCCTACGAGGCACTGTCGGAGAAGGAAGAGAGAAAAGACGAGCTCGACCAGGCACTGGAAAGCATCGGACAGGATGACCAGATGCCCGATTACAGCTCCGACAAATACGGCAACCAGGACACAGCTGAATACGAAGAAATGGTATATGGAGACACCACATCCTTCTACGACAAGCTGAAGGAGCAGATGGATATGCAGAACCTCACCAACAAGGAAAAGGAAGTGATGGAATATCTCATCGGATCGCTCGACAACGACGGCCTGCTTCGCAAGGATCTCGACAGCATCAGCGATGAGCTGATGATCTATCACAACATCGATGTAACCGAGAAGGAGATAGAGCACGTACTCCATGTCCTGCAGAGCTTCGACCCTGCGGGCGTAGGCGGAAGAAGCCTCCAGGAATGCCTCCTGCTTCAGGTAAAGCGAATGCCGAAAGGCGTACTCCGCAAGACCATGGAAGAGGTATTCACAGACTACTTCGATGAGTTTACCAAGAAGCACTGGGACAAGATCAAGGCAGGGTTGGAACTCAATGATACCCAGCTTGATACCCTGCAGCGGGAAATCAGGAAACTGAACCCGAAGCCAGGTGCTTCGATGGGAGAAACCGAAGGCAGAAACATCCAGCAGATTACCCCCGACTTCATCGTAGATACCAACGACGACGGCTCCATCACCTTCTGCCTGAACCGCGGTCACATTCCGGAGCTCACCATATCTCCATCCTTCACCGACATGATAGAGCAATACCGCAATCACAAGGACAAGATGAGCAGAGCCGAGAAAGAAGCCCTGTTCTATGCCAAGGGAAAGGTGGACAAGGCACAGGGATTCATCGAGGCAATCAAGCAGCGGCAGCATACCCTCATCGTAACCATAAAAGCGATTATCGACATCCAGCGACAGTTCTTCCTGGATGGAGACGAAGCCGACCTGAAACCGATGATTCTCAAGGATGTAGCCGAAAGAACCGGATTGGATATCAGCACTATATCGCGAGTGAGCAACGTGAAGTATGCACAGACCAAATGGGGCATCTTCCCCCTCAAGTTCTTCTTCACCGATGGCTATACCACCGAGGATGGCGAGGAACTGTCAACCCGCAAGATCAAGATTGCCCTTCAGGAAATCATAGCGCACGAAGATAAGAAGAAACCATTGAGCGATGAAGCATTGTCAAAGGCGTTGAAGGAAAAAGGATTCCCTATCGCCCGACGCACCGTAGCGAAGTATCGCGAACAATTTAATATTCCAGTAGCACGATTAAGAAAATGAAAGAGAAGAATATCATATTCACTGCACGAATCATGAGCATGATCTTCACCCCCTTCTATCTGCCGATAGTGGGATTGATAGCACTGTTCATCTTCAGCTACATGTCATTGTTGCCGATGATGTATAAGCTGGTGATGCTTGCCATGGTGTATCTGCTCACCGTGGTGGCACCCTCGCTGCTCATCCATCTCTACCGGCTCTGCCAGGGATGGACATCCCACGAACTGGGCAGAAAGGAGCGCCGTCTCGTGCCCTATATCATCTCCATCGTGTGCTACTTCGCCTGCTTCTTCTGGATGGAGTACCGCAACACTCCCCGCGTCATCAGCATCATCGTGGTAGTGGCACTCACCATCCAGATGGTATGTGCCCTCATCAATATATGGTGGAAGATCAGCACCCATACAGCCGCCATCGGAGGCGTGGCAGGCGGACTGATATCCTATTCCATCGCCTTCTCTTTCAACCCGCTGTGGTGGCTCTGCTTCGTGCTGATACTGGCAGGAGCCGTAGGAACGGCGCGCATGATACTGCGACAGCACTCGCTCTCGCAGGTGATCGGGGGATTCCTCGTAGGAGCCGCCTGCGCCATCCTGGTCATCTGAAGCCTGCACCATCCTGGACACCCGATTCCGGTGCCGTACAAGGAACATAGAAAAAAGAATTAATAACATAATATAGTAAGAAATGAAACCATTAGTAAGCATTATCATGGGCAGTACCAGCGATCTGCCTGTTATGGAAAAAGCATGTAAGTGGTTGAACGACAACCAGATTCCTTTCGAGGTAAATGCCCTCTCTGCACACCGCACACCGGATGCAGTAGAATCATTTGCCAAGGGAGCCAAGGAGCGTGGCGTGAAGGTAATCATCGCCGCTGCCGGTATGGCTGCCGCCCTTCCTGGTGTTATCGCTGCATCTACCCCACTGCCAGTTATCGGTGTACCTATCAAGGGTATGCTCGATGGTCTTGATGCCATGCTCAGCATCATCCAGATGCCTCCTGGCATTCCTGTGGCTACTGTTGGTGTGAATGCGGCTCAGAACGCTGCCATCCTCGCTGCCGAGATGATTGCCCTTGCCGATGAGGAAGTGGCTCAGAAGGTAGAGGCATGGAAGGCGGGGCTTGGTGCCAAGATCGAGAAGGCAAACCAGGATCTGGCTGAGGTAAAATACGATTTCAAGTGTAATTAATCTAATATGTGATATGCCCCATTCCTTTGGGGCATATTCTATTCTTATACATTATGGTAGATTTATTCAATTATACCCGCCGTGCCTCTTCTGTGGCACATATCGGAGCCCTCGACTTGGGTGGCGATAACCCTATCCGCATCCAGTCGATGACCACCACCAATACCAATGATACTGAGGCTTGCGTCCGTCAGGCAGAGGAAATCATCAAGGCTGGCGGCGAGCTGGTGCGCTTCACCACTCAGGGTTCCCGCGAGGCAGAGAATATGAAGAACATCAATGCCGGCATCCGTGCCGACGGCTATCAGACTCCACTCGTTGCCGATGTTCACTTCAATCCTAACGTTGCCGACGTGGCTGCACTCTACTGCGAGAAGGTGCGCGTAAACCCGGGCAACTATGTGGATCCTGCCCGCAAGTTCATCAAGCAGGAATATACCGATGAGGAGTACGCCCACGAACTCCAGAAGATAGAAGACCGCTTCGTGCCGTTCCTCAACATCTGCAAGGAGCATCATACAGCCATCCGCATCGGCGTGAACCACGGTTCGCTCTCCGACCGCATCCGCAACCGCTATGGCGATACGCCTGAGGGCATCGTAGAAAGCTGTCTCGAATTCCTGCGCATCTGCAAGAAGGAGAATTTCCACGATGTAGTCATCAGCATCAAGTCATCCAATACCGTTGTGATGGTCCGCTCCATGCGCCTCCTGGTAGAAGAAATGGAGAAGGAAGGTATGAATTACCCACTCCACCTCGGCGTAACCGAAGCTGGCGAAGGCGAGGATGGCAGAATCAAAAGTGCCGTGGGCATCGGTGCCCTGCTGGCTGACGGTATCGGCGATACAGTCCGTGTAAGCCTCAGCGAGGAGCCTGCTGCAGAGATTCCGGTGGCTCGACACCTGGTAGATTACATCGGCAAGAAACAGGGTCATCTGCTGATTCCTGCCGCAGCTTATCCTGGCTTCGACTGGCTGCGCCCTACCCGCCGCGAAACCGTGGCTGTAGGCAATATCGGCGGCAACAACGTTCCGGTGGTTATCAGCAACCGAATCAACGGCGAGAGCACCGTTTGTGAGAACAAGGATGCTACGCCTGATTATATCTATATAGGCGGTAAGATGCCTAAGCAGTTTGTGCCAGGTCAGAGCTACATCGTAGATTACAATGTTTACGAGACGCTGAACAGCAAGCCAGAAACTACTGGTGCCAAGCTCTACCCTATCTTCCCTGCTATGGCAATGCCGCTCATCGCCAGCATCAAGGCAGACATCAAGTTCCTCACCCTGCAGTTTGGAACTCCAGCCGAGGAATACATCGCCTGCCTGAAGGCTCATCCAGAGGTAGTGGTTATCTGCGTCAGCAATCATCAGAACCGCCTGGGCGACCAGCGTGCATTGGTTCACGAGATGATGAATGCCGGCTTGAAGAACCCTGTGGTTTTCGCAGAGATGTACCAGCACGGCAAGGAGGAGAAGAGCGACTTCCAGCTGGAGGCTGCTGCTGATATGGGAGCCTTGATGATCGATGGTCTGACCGATGGTATCTGGCTGATGAACGATGGTGACATCCCTGCTCAGACAGTAGATGAAACCGCTTTCGGCATTCTCCAGGCAGCCCGTCTGCGCACCAGCAAGACCGAGTATATCAGTTGTCCAGGTTGTGGCAGAACACTCTACGATCTTCGTGAAACCATCGCCAAGATCAAGGAGGCAACCAAGCATCTCAAGGGCTTGAAGATTGGCATCATGGGCTGCATCGTGAATGGTCCAGGTGAAATGGCGGATGCCGATTACGGCTACGTAGGCGCCGGTCCTAACCGAGTAAGTCTTTACCGCAAGCAGGTTTGCGTAGAAAAGAATATTCCGCAGGAGGTGGCAGTAGAGCATCTGCTCGCCCTCATCGACTCGGATAAGCAATAATTCGGCTCTTCTGAATAAGAGCAATACCCCAGATAAAAGAGGAAATGCCGTTCCTGCATTTCCTCTTTTTTAAAATAAATGACTCAGTGACTCAGTGACTCAGTGACTCAGTTTATTTCAAGCCCCTATTTGGTCTATTTTCTGCTTACAGATTGTAAGCATATATATTATATATTATATATATATATTTATATATATAATATATCTACTATAAAGAGGGTAGAACATACGGTCGGAAATAAACTGAGTCACTGAGTCACTGAGTCACTGAGTCATTTTTTGTTGCTGATGGATATTCTACTTAACTATCTTACTGGAAGAACTTTAAGACAAAAAACTATATTTCCGGAGACACAACTCAACGCTTCTTTCTTCTAAAAACTACGAGTTAGGATTATTAACGAAGTTTCAAATTGAAAGCTGCTGAAAATCGCCCCTTATCGCCACCCAAAATTTGGTGGTTCCCCCAAAAAGCCGTATCTTTGCACTGTCATTCTGAGATAAGGCGCCAACGTTATCTTTAAGTTAATCTCCCACTTTTAATATGGCTTTTTCACAAAAAAGATGTATCTTTGCAGCGGAAAAGGAGACAATGGCTGATTTGGCTCCCGTAATCATCAAAAACGGATAAGATTATGGCTGATACTAAGTTACTCCTGGTTGAGGATGATGAAAACCTCGCCTATATGGAGAAAAGCTGCTTCGAGGATATCATCGGAGGATATGAAGTGAAAACCGCCGTTAACGGCAAGGAAGGACTGAAGGCGTGGAGAGACTTTCAGCCCGATGTCATCGTATCGGATATCGACATGCCTATCATGGACGGCATCGAGATGGTGAAGAACATCAGGGAGGTGGATGGAGAAACCATCATCCTCTTTACCACCGGTCTCACCTCACCCAAGGATCTGAAGGCAGGTTATGCCGCCGGAGCCAACAACTATATCAAGAAGCCTTTCATCCCAGAAGAGTTGGACGCACACATCCACAGCCTCATCCAGCTGAAAGCCGGAAAGCGCAGCGAGAATGCCAGCAACCAGATCAAGCTGGGCAGATATACGCTCGATGCCGACCACGCCTCACTAAAAGATACACAGCAAGGCAGCGAGAAAATGCTTACCGCACGAGAGGCTAAGATCCTGGAACTGCTGGCGGTAAACAAGAACGAGGTGGTGCGCCGGGAAGCCGTACTGAGCCGCTTCTGGGGCGTGGAAGACAAGGATTACTTCGCTTCCAGAAGCCTGGATGTTTTCATCAAGAAAATCCGCACGGCACTGGAAGACGAGCCTGCCGTAGAACTGAAAACCATCAGAGGAGTGGGATTCAAGCTCATCGCAGAATAAACATCCCCCCACCCCCTCATAACATCATACGAGAATCAAATTAGAATAAAGAAAAAAGACAGAAAAGACATCATTATGCAGAAAGCGATATTATACTACATACTGTTTCTTGCAGAATATCTCATCACCATCTTCCTGGGAGGATTCCTGGTGGGACTCTACATGGCAATGAACATCCCTTCGGGCTCCCACAGCCAGCAGATAGAAGGTCTGGAGGAATCCATCTATCCGTTTATGTTTATCATCGGATTTCTGGGCATACTCATCGTATGGTTCACCTTCGGACATTACAAATTCTCCAGGTTCTCGCTTGGAAAGGTGATTCCTGCCGCCAAATGGAAGGCGATGACCATTTGCACCATGCCGATTCTGGGCTTCACCATGGTCTTCTATTCCATCATGAACCTCTTCCATATCGACTTCCTTCCCAAGCAGATGATGGAGATAAGCTATCTCGGTTTCCTGCCATACAATATCATCGGATCGTTTATATCTGCCTACATCTTCTTCGGCGCCATTCAGGAGGAACTGATCCGCTGCGGCAAGAAGAGATGGGTGCAGCTGCTCACCCTCTCGATTATGATGCTGCCAGCCAGCATGATGTCAGCAACACCTAGTGGTGACATCAATGTAGATTTGACCGTGCTCGGTTTTATCACCCTCTGCTACTGCAGCTGGATATACGGCAAGACACGCAGCACCATCATTCTCATCGTGCTCTATTTCGTATCCAATCTGGTTCCCTTCCATTTTGAATCGAAAGTGCTCGGCATATTGCTCCTGATAGCCGGTACGGCATTAACCATAGGCGGATTCGCTGCCCTGAGCAGGAAACTGCCTGAAATGCTTGTGAAAGATGAAAACGAATAGAACCAAGGCACTCAGCACCACGGCACTGATAGCCGTGCTCTGCATGCAGCTGTTCTGGATGTGGAACTCTTTCGAGATGACCGTTCACCAGATGGGATTTGAAACGCCCTGGAACCTGGCACCGGATGTCAGGGCACAGGCATTGCTCGCTGCCTTCTACGAAAGCAAGTTCACGGTTCTCACCTCGCTCCTTACAACGGTGGTGATCATCCTGAGCCTCATCGATCAGATCAACTACATCGATGAGCAGGAAAGGGTGCGACTGCTGCGCGAGGACTTCTCCTATGCGATGGTTCACGACATGAAGTCGCCGCTCACCTCCATCATCATGGGAACCAAGTATCTGCACAGCGGCGTACTGGAGAAGAAGCCGGAAATGAAGGAGAAATATTTCTGCATCGTAGAAGACGAGGCGCAGCATCTGCTTGCCCTCATCAACCGCCTGCTCACCATCTCGAAACTGGAGCACGGCAAGCTGCATATCCAGAAGGCGGAAGTAAATTTGGAAACGATGATAGAGGATGTGGTGGATAAATACAAGGCGAAATCAGCGAAACCAATCCATATCATCACCCGGTTTGGAGCCACCTCTGCCCTAGCCGACGAGGAATATCTGAAGGAAGCGATCAGCAATCTGGTGGATAACGCCACCAAGTACTCGAAGGAGGAAATCAACATTGAGATTTCTACCCTGGAGGATGACAGAAACGTTTATATCAAGGTTTTTGATGAGGGTATCGGCATAGCCAAGAGCGAGCTGAAGACCATCTTCAACCGCTTTGAGCGCGCCGCTGAGCACGAAAAGGATGCCCGCAAGACCCGTGGCGGCTTCGGCATCGGTCTGAACTACGTGCTGCAGGTAATCAACGCCCATAGCGGCAAGATATGCGTAAAGAGCGAGAAAGACAAGTGGTCGGAGTTCACCATCTCGCTGCCGAAATAATCAGACAGCAGCTTATTAAAAAATAAAATAAATAGGAATTATGGACTTAAAAGGAATCTACACAGCCGATGCCAATCGCTATGGCGATGCAGAGGCACTTTACAAGAGATGCGGCAAGAGCGGAGTCTTGCTGCCTAAAGTTAGTCTGGGATTCTGGCACAACTTCGGAGGAGTGGATCCTTACGAGAGAAGCCGTGCCATCACCCATTATGCCTTCGACCACGGAATCACCCACTTTGACCTTGCCAACAACTATGGTCCTCCATACGGAAGCGCAGAAGAAACCATGGGCAGACTGATGAAGGATGATTTCCTGCCTTATCGCGACGAACTCTTCATCTCTACCAAGGCGGGATACGATATGTGGGAAGGTCCTTACGGCAACTGGGGCTCTCGCAAGTATCTGATGGCGAGCCTCGACCAGAGTCTCAAGCGCATGAATCTGGACTATGTGGATCTCTTCTACAGTCATCGCTACGACCCGAATACGCCGCTGGAGGAAACCCTCCAGGCAATGGTAGATATCGTGAAACAGGGCAAGGCACTCTATCTCGGCATCAGCCGATGGCCACTGGAAGCCCTGAAGTTCGCAGATAAATACCTGAAGGAGCGCGACTGTCCGCTGCTCATCTTCCAGGACAGACTCAACATGCTCGACCGTGCGCCGCAGGAGAACGGAACCCTCGACTACTGCCACGAAAACGGCATCGGATTCATCTCCTTCTCTCCCCTCGCCCAAGGTCTCCTCACCGACCGCTATCTCAACGGCATCCCAGCCGATAGCCGCATGGCAAAGGAGCACTTCCTGAAGCACAACGCCCTGACTCCGGAACTCCTGGAGCAGTTGAAGCAATGGAATGCGGAAGCCGGCGAACGAGGCGAAACCCTCGCCGAGATGGCACTAGCCTGGATATTGCAGCAGAAAGGCGTAACCAGCGTACTGGTAGGTGCCAGCTCAACAGCCCAGCTTGAAAAGAACATGAAATGCGTTCATGCCAAGGCATTCTAAAAATAGATAGTGGCCAACTAAAATATCAGGTTTTAGTGGCTACTCTTTTTGTTTTTATACCTTAATTATATATCTTTATGCGCCTTTTAGTATGATTTTTCAAAGAAAAGCAGTACCTTTGTACCCAAAAATAAGAAATTGCATTCATGAATACAAAGATAAACGAATTTGAGGTGATGGCACCTGTGGGCTCGCGCGAGTCTTTGGCTGCCGCTATTCAGGCTGGTGCCGACTCCGTATATTTCGGAATCGGCAAGTTGAACATGCGTTCACATTCTGCCAATCATTTTACGATTGACGACCTGCGTGAGATTGCTGCCACCTGCAATGAGCATGGCATCAAGACTTATCTCACCGTCAACACAGTGATTTACGACAACGACATCCCTACGATGAAGGAAATCATTGATGCTGCCAAGGAGGCAGGCATCTCTGCCGTCATCGCCAGCGATGTGGCTGTGATGAGCTATTGCAATGAAGTAGGAGAGGAAGTACATCTTTCCACACAGTTAAATATCTCAAACACAGAGGCTTTGAAGTTTTATGCACGCTTTGCAGATGTTTCTGTTCTGGCACGTGAATTAAATATGGACCAGGTAAAGCATATCCATGAGCAGATAGAGCAGCAGAATATCTGCGGCCCTATGGGCAAGCAGATTCGCATCGAAATGTTCTGCCATGGCGCCCTGTGCATGGCTGTATCGGGCAAATGCTATATGAGCCTTGCCAATGCCAACCGCTCTGCCAACCGTGGCGAATGCGTTCAGATTTGCCGCCGCAGCTATACCGTTACGGATAACGAAACCGGCAACCAGCTGGAAATAGACAACAAGTATGTAATGAGTCCGAAGGACTTGAAGACCATCCGCTTCATCGACCGCATGATGGATGCCGGCGTTCGCGTCTTCAAGATTGAGGGTCGTGCCCGTGGACCAGAATACGTATATACCGTAGTGAAGTGCTACAAGGAGGCGATAGCCGCCGTGCTGGACGGTACCTTTACCGAAGAGAAGAAGGATGAGTGGGATGAAAGACTTGCCACCGTATTCAACCGCGGTTTCTGGGATGGCTACTACCAAGGGCAGACCCTCGGCGAGTGGAACAAGCACTATGGTTCTGTGGCTACCGAGAAGAAGGTGCTCGTGGGCAAGGTGATGAAATACTTCTCCAAGCTGGGCGTGGCAGAGGTTGCTGTAGAAGCTTCTACCTTTGACAAGGGCGAGAAACTTCTGATTACGGGTAACACCACCGGCGTGATGTATCTCAATGCCGATGAAATCCGCTACGACCTGAAGCCTGTGGAAACAGCGCAGCAGGGTTGGAGAGTGTCTATCCCCGTACCGGATAAGGTGCGCCCTAACGATAAGCTCTATAAGTTGATTACAGTAAACGAAATTAAAGAAATAAAATAATGGCAACAATTAATGAATTGCAGGATGAAGTGGTAGAGGAGTTCCAGGACTTCTCCGACTGGATGGATAAGTATCAGATGCTCATCGACTTGGGCAACGAGTTGGCTCCTCTCGACGAGAAATACAAGAACGAGCAGAACCTTATAGACGGCTGCCAGAGCCGCGTATGGTTGCAGTGCGACTACGAGGATGGCAAGCTCGTATTTACAGCCGATAGCGATGCCCTCATCGTAAAGGGAATCATCGCCCTCCTGATTCGTGTGTTGAGCGGTCATACTCCAACAGAAATTATGGATACCGACCTCTATTTCGTAGAGAAGATTGGCTTGAAAGATCACCTGAGTCCTACCCGCAGCAACGGTCTGCTGGCGATGATCAAGCAGATTCGCATGTATGCTCTGGCCTATAAGACCAAGGAGGCAGAGGCATAAATATACAAAAGAGTAGGGGGATATTCCCCTTCATTTCAGAATAACTATGCGTAAATTAAGAACGATAGAGATGAATCGCCTCACGCTGGAGGAATTCAAGGAGGCAGAGAAGCTTCCATTGATAGTAGTCCTGGATGATGTGCGATCATTATATAATGTGGGAAGCGTGTTCCGCTCCTGCGATGCCTTCCGTGTAGAGGCGGTGTATCTTTGCGGTATCACCGCCACTCCTCCCAATACCGAAATCCACAAGACGGCACTAGGCGGCGAAGACAGCGTGGATTGGGAGTACTTCAAGACCACCGAAGAGGCTGTGGAAAAGCTGAAGCAGAAAGGCTACTTTGTGTATAGCATTGAACAGGTAGAGGGTTCTACCAAGCTTCAGAACCTCGAAAAATCCCATAAAAGAATTTTCGGAAAGGAAGTAGGGGAGAAGCCATCAGATTCTTCACTCTCCACTCATCACTCTCCACTTCCAAAAGGCTACGCCGTTATCTTCGGCAACGAAGTAAAGGGTGTGAAGCAGAACATCGTGGATATGAGCGATGGCTGCCTGGAGATTCCACAGTTTGGCACCAAGCATTCCCTGAATGTCAGCGTAACAGCCGGCATCGTGGTTTGGGAATTCGCCAAACTTCTGAAGTTATAAACAAAAATCAGGTTATCAATACAATAATCCCCGATAAAGCAGCCAGGCTCTATCGGGGATTTTCTTATTTCAGATATTCTCCAAAATCTGTCAATCTCATATCACCCTTCTTCAGGAAGGTATCGTGCATGGCGAGGGCGGCACGCATGCTCTGTGGCTCGTGTCCCTTCTCGGCAAACTTCAGATACTCACGGAGCATAGGGCGATAATCCGGATGCGCACAGTTCTCGATAATCTCCTTGGCACGACGCAACGGACCCTTGCCACGAAGATCGGCAACGCCCTGCTCGGTAACGATGACATCCACATCGTGCTCGGTGCTATCCACGTGACTGCACATCGGAACAATGGCAGAGATGCAACCGTTCTTGGTGGTACTCTGCGTGGTGAAGATAGAGATGAAACCATTGCGCTCGTAATCGCAGGAGCCGCCGATACCATTCATCAGCTTGCTGCCGCAAATGTGGCTGGAGTTCTCATTGCCATAGATATCACACTCAATGGCGGTGTTCATGGCGATGACACCCAGTCGGCGGATAACCTCCGGAGAGTTGGAAATCTCGCTCTGGCGGATGGTGAGATGCTTCTTGAAGTAATCAATATCATCATACACCTCTTTCAATGTACCATTGGTTACGGTGAGCGAAGAGCAGGAAGCATCCTTGATTCTTCCCTCGCGCATGTATTTCACCACGGCATCCTGAACCACCTCGGTATAGACGCTGAACACAGGTACGTTAGGATTCTGTCCCAATGCCTCAAGAACGGCATTGGAAGTTACGCCCACTCCGCTCTGCAAAGGCAGGAACTGAGGAGGAATATGCCCCTTCTTCAGGTCGCTGACCAGGAAATCAGCCACATTGTGTCCCATCTGCTCGGTTACAGGATCGAGTGGCTTGAAGGCACGCGCCTCCTCCGGAATGTTGCATTCCACCACACCGATAATCTTATGTGCATCAATCTCCACATATTCCTTGCCAATTCTGTCGCCCACATTCAAGATTGGGATAGGGGTGCGGAACGGGCATTCTGCTATCTCATATACATCGTGAAGATAGCGAGAAGCTGGACTGTGGAAAGTATTCTTCTCAATGAGCACCTTCTTGGCGAGTCGTGCGATGGTAGGAACGATACCGCCGGCAGAGGTCAGAAATGCCTTGCAGGTGGTTTCGCCTTCTTCCAAATCAGAAACTTCGATGATGGCAAGGTCTATTTCGCCATAGAAACCACGGCGCAGACGCTCAGCCATGTGACCGAGGTGCATATCCTCATAATCTATCTCGCCCAGGTTGGTGTGAGTTCTAAAATCCTTGTTGGTAGAAAATGGCGCACGGAACTTGATGGCATGGGCTGCTGCCATGTCACCTTCAATACTCTGCGAAGTAGAAGCTCCTGTCAAGATGCCCACCTGGAAAGGTCTTCCTGCCTCATGCTCAGCCACTGCTCGCTTAGAGAGTTCGCGGAAGGTTGCCTTAGGCACGCCGTTTGGTGTAAAACCACTCAATCCGATTGTATCTTGATCGTTAATCATCGCTGCTGCTTCGGCAGCACTCAATCTTGTATATGCCATTTTCTTCTTTCTTAATACTCATTAGCGGAACTGATAGCCGCCTTCTTGATAATTGATAACTGTTTGCGGCTGCAAAGTTACATATTATTTTCGATATACGCTAATAATTTGATAATTTTATGCATATATTAGGCAAAAAACTTACAAATAGTGAATAGATATACAGAAACTGATTACTTTATGCAAAAAACTATTTTGTTTTCTGCATCCTGTATTTTGTTTTTTCCCGATTTATTCTCTACTCATGTTAGCATTTTCATCAGATAAAAGTGGTATTTTAGGGGCATTTAATAACATTTTGCGAATGATTTGTCGGATATATCAGAAAAATGAGTTAACTTTGCAGAAAAATATAAATAATATAAAAGAAAGGTTCATACAAGATGGAACAGAAATTACTGATTTACAACACTCTCACTCGTACGAAAGAGAGATTCACTCCGCTCCACGCTCCTAACGTGGGCATGTATGTTTGTGGCCCTACCGTGTATGGCGATCCGCATCTCGGTCATGCGCGCCCTGCCATCACATTCGATATACTCTTCCGCTATCTCAAGCACCTGGGCTACAAGGTTCGCTACGTTAGAAATATTACCGACGTGGGCCACCTGGAGCACGATGCTGATGAGGGCGACGACAAGATTGAGAAGAAGGCTCGCCTGGAGCAGTTGGAGCCAATGGAGATTGCGCAGTACTACACCAACCGCTACCACGATGCCATGGAGGCGCTGAACGTGCTTCCTCCTAGCATTGAACCTCATGCCACAGGCCATATCATAGAGCAGGAGAAACTGGTTCAGGAAATCCTGGACAATGGCTATGCCTACGAGAGTAACGGCTCTATCTACTTCGACATCGAGAAGTATAACAAGGATCATAAGTACGGTATCCTCTCGGGACGTAACCTGGAGAACGTGATCAACGAGAGCCGTGAGCTGGCTGGTATCGGCGAGAAGAAGAACCAGGCTGACTTTGCCCTCTGGAAGAAGGCTTCACCTGAGCACATCATGCGCTGGCCTAGTCCTTGGAGCGATGGTTTCCCAGGATGGCACTGCGAGTGTACTGCGATGGGCAGAAAGTATCTGGGCAGCCACTTCGATATTCACGGTGGCGGCATGGATTTGATTTTCCCTCACCACGAGTGCGAGATTGCGCAGGCTGTGGCTTCTCAGGGCGACCAGATGGTTCATTACTGGATGCATAACAATATGATTACCATCAACGGTCAGAAGATGGGTAAGAGTCTTGGTAACTTCATCACCCTGGAGCAGTTCTTCACTGGCAATCACGACAGTCTGGAGCAGGCTTATTCGCCAATGACCATCCGTTTCTTCATCCTCTCTGCTCACTATCGCAGCACCGTAGATTTCTCTAACGATGCCTTGAAGGCTAGCCAGAAGGGATTGGAGCGCCTGATGAATGGTTTGAACGATTTGGAGCGTGTGCCTGTGGCTAAGCAGAGCGATGAGCAGGTGAAGAAGTTCGTAAGCGAATTGCGCCAGCGCTGCTACGATGCGATGAACGATGACTTCCAGACTCAGCTTGTCATCAGCTACCTCTTCGAGGCTTGCCACGTAATCAATACAGCCCTCGACCACAAGGCAAACATCTCTGCCGAAGACCTGAAGGAACTTTCAGATACCATGCATCTCTTCACCTTCGACCTGCTCGGTTTGAAGAGCGAGAAGGGAGCCAACAATGATGCTCGTGAAGAGGCTTATGGCAAGGTAGTGGATATGGTTCTCGACCTGCGTGCCAAGGCAAAGGCTGATAAGGATTGGGCTACCAGCGACCAGATTCGCGATGCCCTGGCTGAAGCCGGATTCGAGGTAAAGGACACCAAGGATGGTGTTACCTGGAAACTGAACAAGTAAAAATCGTCTCAATATATAATAAGGTATGTCTCTCAAGAAACGTTTTGAGAGACATACCTTATTTAGTATGATAACTAAAACGTAAAGAATGATGAGATACAAGGTCATATATTTCGTATTTTTTCTTCTTGCCATAGTTTCCTGTACAGGCAATAAGAAGTATGATAACTTGATGCAGCGAGCTGACAGCATCATGGATGTAGATGATGACTCGGCAAAAATCGCCATCCGAATGCTTGATGGCATAAAACCGCAGCTGCCAGATTTGACGAAAAGGCAAAGAATGCGTTATGATTTGCTTTATCACAAGGCGATGAATAAGGCATATATTCCATTCACATCTGATAGTGTGATGCTAGAAGTGGCAGATTATTATGATCATCATGGCTCAGCCAATGATCGTATGCTTGCTTATTATGTTTTGGGCTGCGTGTATAGAGATATGCATGAGGCACCAACAGCTTTGGAGTATTATCATAAGGCTACAGAGCAAGCTGATACTACATCCAAGGATTGTGATTATGCAACTTTGGCTAGGGTATATGGTCAGATGGCAACATTGTTTGATAAGCAGTATTTGCCTTATCAAGAATTGGCAGCATATGAAAAAGGAAGCAAATATGCGCTTCAAGCGGGAGATACTCTCAATGCGATAAAATTTTATCAAAACAGAATGGGTACCTTTGCTATATTGGGGAAAATTGATTCTGCAATCATGATTAACTTGACTGCAGCTAAAATGTTTAGACATATAGGAAGGAATTATGAGTCAGCATTAGCATTTGGCTGCAATTATAGTTTTTATTTGCAACAAGGAGATACTAAAAGTGCGACAGATGCGTTTAAGACTTATGTTTCAACAAACTATGAGGGAAATTTAGAATATGATGATTCTAAAGCTTACGTTTTTAATGAACGGGGTCTTTATTATATGTATATGAATCAATTAGATTCTGCATTCTATTATCTGAAGCAGAGTTTAAGTCTTTGTAAATCATATAACAATAAAGCTGCTACGACAAAAGCTTTGGCTCAATACTACTCTAAAGTGAATCGATCTAATCTAGCGATACAGTTTGCTTTGAAGAGTTTGACATATCAAGATTCAGCCTTTATAGATACCAGAAACTCCCAGTTACAACAAATCCAAGCGATGTATGATTATGGAAGACATCAAGAATTGGCTATTATGGCTGAGAAAAAGGCAAGCCAGAGAACTCACATTATATATCTTCTGGTAATTAGCGGTATTGTTATCCTTGTGATTCTTACTTATATATATAGGAGAAATATACTTTTGAAAAAGAAGAGGATAGAAACTACCAAACTTTTATACGAAGATAGTTTGCTGAGATTAACAAAAATACAAGAAGAGCTTGTCCAACTGAAAAAAGAGAAAGACAGTCTTTCAGCCAAGGCTATTCAAGAAAAGGAAGAAGCATATTTTAAATTAAAGGAAAATGTTAAGGACATTTGCAAGAAATTTGATAATCCTCAGCTGACTGAGGTAGATGTCCTTTTGAAAAATTCTTTCATATACAAAAAGTTTCACTATTTAGAAATGCATCCGAAAGAGAAAATTGGTTTGGAAGATTGGAAAGAGTTGGAAAAGACTGTTGAGAATTTGATTCCATCTTTTATCCCATTATTGAAGGAACGATTGAACGAGAAAGAATATCATATTTGCTTGTTAGTGAAGTTGGAATTCTCTACCTCATTTATTGCAAATTTAGTTGGCATAACATCTTCAGGTGTCTCGGCTTCACGTAAAGCAATGTTAGCTAAATTATGCAATCGAGTAGGTTCTCCAAAGGAATTTGACGAATATGTTAGGAAAATACAATAGTTATACGAATAGTATAAAAGCTTGATAATGAGCACAATAGTGGATTTTACTAAATTTTCACTAAATTATTAAAGCGCATTTCGTTTGGAAGTTTCGGCGAAAATCCATACTTTTGCAATCGAATTTAAAACTATCGAATATGAAAAAAATAGAAATATTATTGATTCTTTGTGGGGCAATATGCTTGTCCCCAACTTATTCGAGGGCAGAGTCTTATACATTGTTCTATGGCTTGGTTAATCCTAATCAGATGGGGAAACCTGTAGGTAGAGCACCTAAACGTCCTTTGGTCGTTGATTTGGTAGGTCACACATTGACTGTTCCAACTCAAGTAGTTGGTTATACGCTCATATTGGAAAGTGAGGAGGGAGAAGTTTATACCTATTATATAACAGGTACGACCTTGGAGTTTCCTCAAGAATTGAGTGGTAACTATCAAATTTCTATTTCTGATGGGAATAGTATGTATCATAGTACAATAGAGTTATAAACTATAAAAGCAAGAATTAATGTTGACAGATGTAATGGTAAAATATTGCAAGATGCTTAAGCCATCTGTAAAGGTACAAGAAGTAAGACTCTTTTTGGAATCTTCTCCTTGCTACCCTTCTTTGTCGTCTGTCATAGATACGTTGTTGTTTATTGGTGTTAAAGCAAAAGCTGTAAAAACCGATGTATTAAACTTTGATGAAGTTCAATCTCCTTTCCTTGTTCATTTAGTGATAAATGGTGAACAAGTTTTAGCTATAGCAAAAAGCGCAAATAATACGCAACAATTATATTTATATTCTCTAAAAGAGCAAAAGTGGATAGTTAAGTCTATTGATAAATTAAGGGAAATTTGGGATGGCATCATAATATTTCCAGTAGGATTAAAACAAGAATCCATACGGAAAGTAAGTTATGGTAAGATGTTGTCTTTGCTGATATTTCTTGCGATATCAGTAGGTGCTCTACCTATTGCATTGCCATCTTTGGTTAGCATCTTAGGATTGGCGTTTTCTCTCTTTCTGTATCTTAAAGAAGAGAGAAACGCTCCAACTTCAGTTACTCGTATGTGCCATATTGGGAAAACGGTTGATTGTGATAAAGTTATAAAATCTAATTATGCTACTATAGGGACCATAAGATTAGTAGATTTATCTATTGCATATTTTGCATCTCAATTGATGGTAATTTTGCTTAGCATAGTTTCAATGTCAAGTGTAGACATATATGCTATTTATATGCCATCAGTCATTGGTTGTTTACCAATATTGGCTTATACTGTTTTTGCACAGTTAAAAATCAAAAGGATTTGTCTATTTTGTGCTTTGTTACAGATGTGCCTTGTTATTGAAGCAACCATTGCTCTCTTTCATAAAGGGAACATAGATTTATCTCTGCTAGTTTCTGAAGGCATATTGTTCTTCTTTTTCCTTGCTATACTTTGGCAAGACCATAGATATAAGATGCTTAAAAATAGAGAGGAACAAACAAAATGCTCATTATTGAAATTTAAAAGAGATCATGACATTTTACAAAAGAGAAGTAAACGTCTTGTCTTATGTCCTGATGCTATATCTATTATAGGGAATCAAGCTACAGACGAAATAGTTTTGTTTCTTTCTCCTGAGTGTCCACATTGCCGCCAAGCTTTATTTGAGCTAATGGAATATATGAATTCTAATTCTGTATGCCCATATAATATCAAGCTTATCATAGCCTCTATGAACAAAGAAATTGCAGAGACAGCAAGAAATTGGATAAGTTTGTATTTGACAAAAGCAATAGAGTTCAAGATAATGCTACGAATGTGGGCAAAAGGCAAACAATTGTCAGATTTTCCAACTTTTGATTTCTTGATTCTACAAAAAGCAGGATTACTTATGCAAAAGTTTCAGGAAGTTGCTATAAAAAATAATATCCATAGCTATCCTATGATAGCTATAAACGGTATCTTGCTGTCAGAGGATTATTCTAGTTCAGATATAAAGTACATAATGATTGATCATATAATCAGAAAGAAGTAGGCATAAGACCTATAAACGCAAAATCATTCGCGTGCAAGTAATGTGTAATTTCATAACAAGAACAATATGAAACAGTTATCTAAAATGGAGTTGCTCAATTTATTGGGTGGCTCAGTGCAAGCTCATAGCCGTTGTGATGATTTAGTTGCCAATGCCAATAAGAATGGAGCAACTTGGTCTGATGGAGAATAGGATTTATGGGCAGACCAATTCGAAAAGTATTGCTAAAACATTATTTAATCGTTGGAGGAAGGATCCCCTCCAACCTTTTAATTATCTATAAACGTTAATGAAAAAAAATATATATTATATTTTACTTATCTTGTTTGCAAGCATTCATACAGTCAATGCCAAAGTAGTAATTGATGAGAAAGTTCTGGAGCCTGCCATTATCAGTGTAGTGTACGTACGTACAAAAGTAACGGATACACTAAATGCTGCCAATGACTACAAGCAAGACTTGCTGACATTGAAAGCAGGCAAGAAATACAGTGCATTCTATTCGGCAGCCAAAAAGACTAACGACTCTATAAGTAGCCGTAACTTTGACTACGTGATGGCTATGATGAATGACTATCAAGCCTTTCACCGTGTGGCAGAGTTAGAGAATGATGTAATCTTCAAAAACTACCCCGAAGGAGAAAATACAGTGTTCCTTCGCTTTAACTTGTCTAGTTGGTATTATCAAGAACCCATAGATAAACCGAGTTGGCAACTGGTGCCTGACAGCAGCAAGGTAATTTGTGGGTATGAATGTCTAAAGGCTGTTTGCCATTATAGAGGTCGCCAATGGACAGCTTGGTATTCCCCAGAAATCCCCATACATGATGGTCCTTGGAAACTTTGGGGGTTACCAGGGTTGATATTGGAGGCACATGATGAAAAGATGCACTATCAGTATGTTGCCTTGAAAATCCAGAGTGAAAATGCGGGAAATGTGGAGTATTTTAATTATAGTGACAGATTTAAGACAGAACGAATTAAAGCTTTGGTACAAAATAGAAAGGCTTTAGGAAAAAGTATCAAAAATGCGATTCTTTCATCTGGTGCTTTTGGTATTAAGTCCCAAAACATAAAGGCAGACACCGGTAGACCAGCGCATACCAATTATGATTTTGAAGAAACAGACTATCCTCATGAATAGATTCATATCGTTTATAGTAATGCTGATTTGTGCTATAGAATGTTCTATGGCACAAACAAGCGTATCTGGTCACGTCGTCAATAAGGCAACTGAGGTTCCTATTGTAGGAGCTAATGTAATTATAAAAAATGGTAATGGAAAAATTGCGGGCTTTGCATCAACGAATACTGAAGGAGCCTTTAGCATTGATGTTGCTGACTCCACAAAACTTACCGTCAATGTGAGCATGTTGGGTTTTAAGAAATACTCCATGCCTATTAATGAGATACATACCCCTTTAACTATCAAGCTAGACGATGGAAATTATAGTATCAAAGAGGTTGTGGTGAAGGCAGACAGAATACGAGCTAATGGAGATACCATCAAATATAACGTGGCAACCTTTACCCAAAAACAAGATCGTACAATTGGGGATGTGATGAAGCACATGCCTGGCATTGACGTGAAAGACAATGGAAGCATTGAATATCAAGGTCTAGCCATCAATAAGTTTTATATCGAAGGCAACGATTTGCTGGGTGGCAAATATGGGGTAGCCACGAATGGTATATCTGCGAATGACATCGGAATGGTGGAAGTACTGGAAAACCATCAACCGATGCAGGTACTCTCTGGCATAGGCTTGAGCGACCAGGCTGCCATCAATCTAAAACTCAAGAATAAGTCAAAAGGCACCTGGTTGCTGAATGGTCAGTTAGCTGGTGGCGTATCTACGCAACCCAAGGGAATGGTATGGGACGGAGACTTATTCTTGATGAAAGCCCAGCCAAGCTATCAAACGATAACGACTCTGAAAAGTAATAATGCTGGAAAAAATTTGGAGAGTCAGACTACCGATTTTCTAGAGAATGAGCGAAACACCCAACTGAGCGATTATGTGTCTCTGTCTCTTCCATCAATTTCTTCTCTTGACCCTAAGCGTTCCCTATTCAATCGCTCTCACATGTTTTCAACCTCTCACATGTGGAAGAAAAAAGCGGTAGAATACAAGGGGCAGATAGATTATTACAACTATCGCAACAAGATGTCTGCGGCTTCAGAGATAACCTATTTCATACCAAATTCCACAAAGGTTATCAGGGAAGACAGGAATGGCATGGAAAGAGGAAATCAACTGACGGGCTCTTTTGTGGTGGAAATGAACAAAAAGTCGTATTTCTTCAACAATACCTTCAAGCCTGTGCTGAAATGGTATGATAGTTCTGTAGGCATGAGCGAGAACTTTCAGAAGGTTGAATCCCCCAACTTTTACCTCAGTAATAAGACCAAAATTATCAAACGCTTTGCGGAGAAGCATCTTATTACATTTTATGCAGACAATGAGTGGGAGAACCTGACATCCACTTTAGATGTCAACTTTACCAATCAGACCAAAGGAAAGATTTATCAAAAGAATCAAGACCATGCTTTCTTCACCAACGAAAAGGCGCAATATGCTTTCAACTTGTCAAAGGTGCAACTCTCTTTGGAAGGTGGTATCGAAGGATATTTTCGTAAATTGGATTCAAAAGCGGATGGTGTTGCCGTGTCGGTAGCAGGAGAACCTGTACAATATGGTGACTTGACAACCAACTATTTGAAACTGTTTGTCACTCCACAAGTTGAATACACATTAAGTAGATTCAATGTGGATTTGTTGTGTCCTATATCTTATGATTCCTATCATTTAAGTGCAGCCGATGATAGCGAAAAACTATTTGTGTCACCAACCTTGAAGTTGCGTTGGCGACCTATTCAAGGTTTGTCTATGACAGTTACGGGAAGACTGAATGAATCTCCAACAGATTTGCATGACATCCATGAAGCCCCATTGTATGCCGACTACAGGACAATAGTTCTTGGAGTCAACAAACTCTATACAACAAAAAACAAACGACTGTCGGGTAACTTCTCTTATCGCAATGTCAGCGAGGGATTGTTTGCCAATTTGATATTGTCAAAATCATGGCAAGACACACCAACCTTGCCTGCCCAAAGATTTTCCGATGACAACATCATCAGCTATTATCAGGACGTAGCCTCCTTCTCGCAGTCATTCCAAGCGATAGGAAATATAAGCAAGACGCTTGACTTCATTCGAGGCGGTGTTTCTATAAATGGCATTTTTAGAAGAAATAGCTCTGCAGTGTCGAGTGAAGAGACACCCGTTCATTTTGTTAGAACATACTATTCTATAGGAGGACAAGTGAATGCCAACTTGAATAAATGGTTGTATATGACCTATGCTTTTAAGGCGTTTGGCAGCTCAGCATTTAGTAAAGGAACTTCACTTGACAACAGGCGTAACAACGTGCAGCACAGATTTACGATGGATATTTCGGCCACCTCCAAACTGATGTTTGAGGTGGCTGGCGATTATTTTCATAACCAACAGTCTGAAGACACCTACAAGGATTGCTTCTTGTTGGATTCGAAAGTAAAATACGCATTGGGGAAAAAGATAGATTTACAGCTGTTGACTTCAAACATCATGAATACCCGCACTTATAGTTATTCCATTTACGACACCCTCAGTCGTATAGAGTCTGTTCGGTATCTACGTGGAAGAGAAATCATGTTGTCAATATGTTTTAAATAAGAAGAATATGCCATTATGTTTACAAAAGGATTCCATGCAATGCGGCATTGCTTGCTTACAGATGGTATGCAAATATTTCGGCAGGGAATATTCTATGGATTCCCTGTCAAAGCTTTGTTTTGCAACAACTGAAGGTGTGTCTATGCTAGGCATTAATGAGGCAGCAAATATACTTGGATTACATACTACATGTGTAAGAGCTGCAACTTCTATTTTTAGCAAAGCACCTCTACCATGTGTTCTTCATTGGAACCAGAATCACTTTGTGGTTCTATACAAGGTGAAGAATGGGAAGGAATTCTGTATTGCAGACCCTGGGAAGGGATTGGTAACATACAGCCTTGAGGAGTTCAAAAAGCATTGGATAAGTACAAGATCTAATGATGAAGACAATGGAATCGCCATGTTCTTGGAAACCACTCCTGCATTCTTTACCTATAAAATGGAAGGGACAGAGAATGTCAAAGAAAATAGGTCTTTCCGCTTTCTCTTTGGGTATGTGAAGAAATACCGCAAGTATTTCGGGCAAATCATCTTGGGGTTGGTTGTGGGAAGCCTCTTGCAACTTGTCTTGCCATTCCTTACCCAGTCTATTGTCGATATTGGCATCAAGAACCAAGACATAGGGTTTGTCTGGCTTATCTTGTTGGGGCAATTGATGTTAACCATCAGTCGCACGGCTATTGACTTTATCCGCAGATGGCTGTTGCTGCATATCTCCCTGCGCATCAATATCTCTTTGGTAAGCGACTTTTTCATCAAACTCTTGAAGTTGCCAATGTCTTTCTTTGACACGAAACTCATGGGAGACTTGATGCAAAGAATAAACGACCATAGCCGAGTAAACAATTTCCTCACACAGCAAACGCTCAACATTACTTTTGCAATGCTCACTTTTGTAGTGTTCTCGGTGGTGCTGTTCTTCTACAACAAATTGGTGTTTGCTATCTTCTTGCTTGGAAGCATTCTGTATGGTGGTTGGATGACCCTGTTCTTAAAACGGAGAAAGGTGCTCTACTATGAATTGTTCGAGCAACAAGCCATCAACAATAACAAGACCTATGAGTTTATTACTTCCATGCAGGAAATCAAGTTGCAGGATTGTGAACAGCGCAGAAGATGGGAATGGGAGGATACTCAAGCTGACCTGTTTGGAGTACAGATGAAATCACTTAAGCTCCAACAGACGCAAGAGGCAGGAAGCATTTTTATCAATGAGGTAAAGAATATCATCATCACGGTAGTAGCTGCAACCGCTGTGATTCATGGACAGATGACACTCGGTATGATGCTCGCCGTGCAATACATCATCGGTCAGCTTAACTCACCAGTGGAGCAACTGATGAACTTCTTCTATTCTCTGCAAGATGTGAAGATTAGCTTGGAGCGTATCAACGAGATTCACCAGATGGATGATGAGAACGGAAAGGAAGGCTTGAAAACTTCAATAGAGAATAAAGACGAGGGCATTGACATCAAGAACATCATGTTCAAGTACGACCCGCATACTTTGCACAAGACCATAGATGATGTAAATATCCACATACCTCAAGGCAAGGTGACGGCAATCGTTGGTGCGTCTGGCAGTGGAAAGACCACCCTCATCCGCTTGATGCTTGGCTATTATCCAGTATTGGAGGGACAAATCTATATCGGAAATACCGACATCAATACTCTCAACAAGAAGTGGTGGCGCAGGCAATGTGGTGTTGTTATGCAGGATGGTATCATCTTCTCGGAAAGTATCGCTAGAAACATTGCTGTTGATGATGGCGACATAGACAAGGAACGTCTGCTGAAAGCTGCCGAGATAGCTTGCATTAAGGATTACGTGATGGCTTTGCCACTGAAGTTTAATACCAAAATTGGGCGTGATGGCGTAGGATTGAGCCAAGGGCAGAAGCAGCGCATTCTTATAGCAAGAGCTGTCTATAAGAATCCAGACTACATTTTCCTTGACGAAGCAACCAACTCGCTTGATGCCAACAACGAGAGAAGCATCGTGGAGAATCTGGATAAGTTCTATAAGGGCAAGACGGTTGTAATAGTAGCTCATCGCTTAAGCACGGTGAAAAATGCCGACCAAATAGTAGTCATAGATCATGGTAAGGTGGTCGAGGTAGGCAATCATGAATCATTGACAGCCAAGCGAGGTACATACTATAATTTGGTGAAGAATCAGTTGGAATTGGGAAACTAAAATGCTTTTGATATGGAACAGAAAGAAAAAGATTTAGATAATATAGAGTTGAGAAGCGAGAAGGTGAGGAATGTGATAGGCAAAGTTCCTCCTCGTCTCGTCAGCTTGGGGACTGTAATCATTACCGTCATAGTCCTTGCCCTAGCAGTCGCATTCTACAAGATACCTTATCCTATATCCATAGAGACTAATGGTGAGGTTGTTAATCATAGAATGGTACAGGTGTTTGTACCATACAAGTATCTGTATCTCTTGAATGAGACAAGAACAGCTTATGTTTCCTTTGAAGGCTACGATAATATTTCTTATCAATTTGATGTGACAAGCCATAACACAAAGCTTGTACACAAGGAAGATGTCAACTACTTTGTGGCAACAGCTACCATTAATGCACAAGGGAATAGCAGAAAGTCTGTATTACAAAAGTATATGAAAGCAGATGTAAGAATCATCATTAGCAACAAGACTTTATGGCAGCAGGTATTCGGATAAGTTAGTCCGAATACCCAACTGCTATCTCCACAATGGCTCATCTTGCAATTCTCGTCTTCGGGAGTTTCCAAGCCTTCCATATACACATACATATCCGTTGTCGCAACCAACTATCAGTGTCCATAAACAGGCGTTTCATATTGGTTCAAGTTGAGCTGATTTTGCATATATACAATGGTATTTTGAGCCGATTCAACATAAAGTCACCTTCAAAAATAGCTTTTCAAAACAGCAATTAAAATTTCATTCTCCTTTCACAATCAACAGAATATACACATAATTAAGCACTTAAGTGTGAAAGGAGAATTCACTGAAACAACAATAACAATCAGCAGAAAGGACTATTAATATAAGGAGAAGGCAACTTAGTCTAAGGGAAAAAGCAACTATCACAAGAGGAATAGAAAAGGCTTCTTTGTATCGGATGACCCGGGTCATCCATATAGATGACGGGAGTGAGTCATATAGATGACCCGAGTCATCCATATAGACGGTCTTGGTCATCCAGTCGATAAATCGTCTCTTTTCGCCTGCCAATATCTATTCCTCATCCTTCTGGTTACTATGCTTCATCCCAGCATTCATAACAAAGACACCCATTATTCATTATCAAAACATCTATTATTGACTATACCAGATCCTTGACCACCTATACTCTTTAAAAGCAAGGCTCATCGCCACATTTAAGCTTAGCCATCAATTACCATCTCAAATTTTCCTTTCACACTTAACTCTCTTATTTTCAGCACAATCCACATTCCGTGAAAGGAGATTTATTATTCACATTAAATATTTTCGGAGATGCTGAAAATTTGTAGCATCTCCTTTTTCTTTTCTAGTTATTGACTGATTTAGCAGCAATCGTATCCTTCTGCTTGGTAACTGCGGAATCTCTTAGCATGCAGTCTTTCTGCTTCTTATATTCCTTGTACTCTCGCTCATAGTAGTGGGCATAGTTGGCGAAAGGCTCGGCTACGGCATCGCTGCTGCTTGCCGTGAATGTATGACCGTATGGGTCGCTTGCCTTGATGGTAATCTTGGCATTTGGGTTCTTTGGTACATAATAATAAAGGTGGTTCATGATGAGATAACCATTTCCCTTGCTCACGAACCGATAGGATACACTCTCGCTGTACTTATGATGATAGCCGGCTGCAAAGGCATCCTGACCCTTGCTGCTGATGCGGCGCATCAGATATTCCTTGCCATCCTCTATGGCTACCACACGCCAGTGACTGGTGGCATTGAAGACATTGGCTACCAGGATATTCCTATTGTTTGCCAACTGCCAGTCTTTGGCATATTTCTCGCCGTTGAAATCGGTCTGGGCACGGAAGATGGTCATCTGCTTGCTCTTGTCCCAGAAAGTTCCCTTGTAATAGCAGTTGCTGATACTGGTACCCACAAAACTATAGACATAATATCCGTTCGGCGTACCGCAGATGTTGATATTCGACTGCCAGATGTTGCCACAGGCGGCAGCATGGCAATGCTCCATCACATCCTCGCCCTCATAATTGATCTCGTGGTTGCAGGCAAAATGAGTATGTCCGCAGAAGAGTTCATAGCCTCCCTTAAACTGCTTCAGCAGAGAGAGTAGGAGAGAGAGGCGGGAAGAGGAATAATGCCCCTCCTCATTGGCATTGGTCAGCGGCTTCGCCTTGCTGAACGGCGCATTGCCGAAGGTAAAAGGAATGTGATAGCAGAGCACCACCTTCTTATCCTTAGGCGTAAGGGCCAGATTTTGCTTCAGCCATTTCACCTGGCGCTCACGCAATTCTCCAGGAGAATAATAAGACATGCCACGATGGAAGAAGCAGTTGTTGATGCAGACATAATGCACATCGCCACGGTCGAAGGAAAAATCGGTAGGACCGAAATTCTCCT
The DNA here is from genome assembly GCF_040095255.1 of Segatella sinensis. Classification (NCBI taxonomy): domain Bacteria; kingdom Pseudomonadati; phylum Bacteroidota; class Bacteroidia; order Bacteroidales; family Prevotellaceae; genus Segatella; species Segatella sinensis. The sequence goes on from NZ_JBBNGE010000002.1 coordinate 105,072, forward strand.
CCCACTTCCTGCGGTAGAGTGCCTTTCCATCCTGGTCGTGATTGCCGATTACGGAGAAGAGGCGCATCTCTGAAGAGCCCAATGCCTGGCGTATCTGTCGCTCTAACTGTGGATTATAGCCGCCGTAATACTGTACGTCGTCACCCATGCTGAGTCCATAGACAGGAGTACCGGCAGGAAGACTCTTGATGGTTTGCTTGATATCTGCCATCGTCTGTGTGGTGAATCTTTCTACATCGCTCTTCTTGATGGGATTATCATCCGGAGAAGTATAGTAGGGGCTGTAGGCATTGGTAACCTGCGGGTCGCCGATGACTATCATCTTATAACTCGTCTCCTTACCGCCAGGCAATCGCCTCAGGGTAAAGTCATAAATCTTTTTCTTGTTGGAAACAGCCTGGTAAAAACAAGCCGTGCGGTCGGTAGCCGAATGGGTAGGAACCTCGAACTCGGCAGGCACGGAAAAATAGATGAAGCGAGCCAAGCTGTCTCGCTTCATCTTATATCTTCCTCGGGAATCGGTCTTCACACACTTGAAGCCATCGCTCACGATAACGCCAGCCACACCGTTTCCCTCGGTATCTTTTAAAGAACCAGAGATATTGAAATCTCTCTTCACCACAGGCTTTTTCTTCTTCACCGTATCCGCCACCAGCGTGGCAGTCGTGTTATCCACTACCTTGTGGATAATAGGGAGCATATCATGCTTCCGGAGATGCAGGGTAACTCCTATAGCCACAAGAACGCAGCAGATGAAGACGACCAAGCCTGTATTCATCTGTTTTTTATTCATTTTTCCTCCTACATTATCACTTTTTCTGTCGTACTTCTACTTCACGATAGAAGTTATCGGGTTACGGGTACCCTTGGCATTCACGAGGAAAGCCTTGGCACTGCCGAATTTCAGGAACATATCTAGGCGAACAGGGATGTGGTTCTCATCGTCCGTGATATAGAAATCCACTATCTTCTTCCACTTCTCATCCTCATACTCCTGATATTCCAGACGCAAACAGCGGTATTTGATGCCGTTATCTGCCTTCACAGTCACCTTGCCGCCATACTTGAGCTGGGCAGGAGTGCGACCGCCACCATCACAGATAGGGAATTTCACGCTATGACCTTTCTTCCAGTTGGCAGGGTCGAAACTGCGGGCACGCAGGAAGATGTTCATCATGTCAAAGACACAGTCATCATAAGAATGCTTCTTCCATCTGTGCTCACCATGCTTGTTCTGATAATGCAGGTTTACATTGCAATTGCCGCCGGCATAGTTATAGAAAACCTCATCCACTGTATATCGCTTGCCTTCGCGGGCTCCCTTGCGGAAATACATCGGAGCCATATCGGTGCCTGTATAGCAGAGCAGGGTATCGCGGAGAACGAAGAAATCGTCCACTCTCTTATTACCGCGGGTTACCAGCGAACCACGATAGGCAGGCTTGCCCTTGTGGGTGGTCTGCACCACCGACATGCTGGCAGTGCCAGCCTTTACCCATACAAACTTCCAGTTGTAATAGAGATTGTAAGTCAGGAATTCACCCGACTTGAATGCAGTATTACGGAAAGTACACTGGGCCGATACAGAAGTATTGACCAAAAACAGCAATATGGCTACTATAAATGACTTGAGTAACTTCATATCCTTTACATTTTAGGAACATACTGGATGCCGAGCTTAGCGGCACGTTGTACATTCTGATTCTTAACTTTCTTCTCCTTATCAGGCTTCTGCTTGGTGATGGCTCCCGGCTTCTGCAGCGAGAGTTCACGGACCAGCGGATCCCAGCTTTCTGTGAGATCCCATTTCGCCTTACATTCTATCGCCTCCGGATAGTAATATACTTCCTCAGCCTGCTGGTCGCTATCATAATTACCCGTATCCCACTTGCCGTTATTGTTGCGATCTACGATCAGACGCATATAATACTTCTGTGGTTTGAGATAATAGAATTCTGCCACACCATTCACTGTCTTGGTCTCCTTTACCATTTTATCCTGTGCATCAAGCAGTTGCACGATGAGCGGCAGGTCGTGGAGCGAGGTGATGTTCACAAGCAGTGTACCATAGGTATCCAGTGAGTTGACCTTGAAGCCCTGCTTGATAGGTTTGGAAGCCAATCCGTAGATATCCTCAAAGGCAGCTGAATCTACCTCCAAACTATATTCTATATCCGGTCGCCATTCTCCCCGGAGTTCATATTTCCGGTTCTCCAGCGGCAGGAATTCCATCGGAGCCCGATACCAGAGCGTATCATGCTTGGCATAGAGATGGATGGCGGCAGTATCTACCTTAGCCAATGGAGTAGGGAAGGAGAAGATGACATTCTGGTCGGGATCAAACTGCGATGATACACTCAGCTGTACATCGAGCGGTTTCACCTCCATCACCGAATCGTAGGGTTCGCCTTTCTTCTTCTTTTTCTCCTGCTTCTTGGTCCAGGCAGCCAGTTCCTTTTCCATGTTCTTCATTCGCTTGGCGTATGGTTCCTTTGACAGGATTTCCTGGGCAGAATCGGTCTTGTTGACCAGTACTCCGGTACTATCCGTCATGCGGTAAGTGATATCCATCAGCAGCGTATCCTGATTCACCAGTGCCGTATCCTTCAGCCAGTAGGTAATGGTATCCTTCTTCTCAGAAGCCTCAACCAGGAAAGCATTCTCGGCATCAAAGTTGAGCCCCTTGATCTGTGGAAGAATGGAATCTCCATAACTGAAGAAGAGGGTGAAGCTATTTGCCTTCTGGCGCTCTGCCTTCAGGAAGAATCTGTCGGTCAGAGGCTCCGTAAAGGCTCTGAGCACGATATTATCAGGAAGGAAATGGATGTAATCCACCTGGTCTATCGACTTGATGTGCAGGGAATCCACCCAGGTGGTATCCTGTCTTACATCCGGTTTGCAGGAAGGCACGATGATGTCGTGGGAGAAAGCAATCTTTTCGCTCTTCTGACTGAACTTATAGTCGCCATCCTGATCCTGCAGGGCGTAGATGCGGTAAGAACCCGGTGCCACACCCTTGATGACAAAGCGGCCGCGACTGTCGGTACGGCTCACTCGCAACATCGGTTTGGTGCGGAAGGCAGAATCGGCATGGTCGGCATACAATCCCACCAGGATACCCTTGACAGGTTCCAGATTCTCCGATTCCAGCACATGCCCCGATACCTCCATGGTATCAATGGCAGCTCCCGTAGAGAAACTGTAGGTATAGTTTCCCATCGGATTGCCCTCGTTGTTATCGCTGATGGCATCCGAGAAGTCGATGGTGTAGGTGGTATTCGCCTTGAGTGAATCCACAAGCGATATCTGTATTCGCCTGCCGGCACCCTTGATTTCAGGCTGTTCCAGCTGTGGTGGCGAAACCACCACCTTCTCCGAAGGGTTATCGAGCTTGATAAACTCATCGAAGTAGATATTGATTTTCTTCTGGTTTACATTCACGGCGCCATCGGCTGGCGAAGCTCCTATCACCTTGGGAGGAGTCTCGTCAAACCATCCGCCATCCGGCTGTCCCATCTTGGCACAGGAAACCAGCAATAGGAAGACAAGCAGATAGAAAGGCAAAAACAGGGTATTTGCCTTTATCCGATTCTTCAACAATTGTATGATGTCGTTCTTGTTTGTCATTCTTTTCTATCTTACATGTCCACTATTCCTGCAGATTATGCAGTAAAAGCCTTATTCATAAAGGCTTACTATATAAAAAGCCTTATTTGTTCATCATGAGCATCTCATCGATGTTCTTGCGGCTGTTGCTCAGACGAGGAATCTTATGCTGTCCGCCCAACTTGCCCTTGCTCTTCAGCCATTCATTGAAGAGTCCCGGCTTAGCCTTCACTATCTCCAGGTGCTGGAGGGTAACATCGTGGAAGCGCTTTGCCTCGTAATCGCTGTTGATCTCCTGCAACTTGGTATCGAGCAGGCTGGCAAACTCATTCAGGTCCTTTGGTTCCTCAGAAAACTCGATGAGCCACTGGTGGCGGCACTTGGCATTGCTGTCCATATAGACAGGAGCTGCGGTATATTCCGCAATCTGCGCACCCGTCTTCTCGCAGGCATAGGCAAGTCCCTTCTCGGCATTGTCCATAATCAGCTCCTCACCAAAGGCATTGATAAAGTACTTGGTACGGCCGGTGATGACAAACTTGTATGGATTGGTGCTGGTAAACTGTATGGTATCGCCAATCATATAGCGCCACAAACCGCAGGAGGTGGTAATCACCATCGCATAGTTCTTGCCTACTTCCACGCCCCAGAGAGGCACCACGGTAGGATGATCGCTTCCAAACTCATCCATCGGGATGAATTCGTAGAACACATCGTAATCTACCATCAGCGACATGGCTGGATCTGACGGATCATCCTGCAGACCGAAGAATCCCTCGCTGGCATTATAGGTCTCCATATAATGCATGTTAGGAGATGTGATGAGCTGCTCATACTGCTTGCGGTAAGGAGTAAAGGCGATGCCGCCATGGAAGAATACCTCCAGATTAGGCCATACCTCCTCCAGATGCTGCTTGCCGGAGAGTTCCATCACGCGTACCAGTACACTGAGCATCCAGCTAGGCACACCCGAGATATTGGTTACGTTCTTGTTCAGCGTTTCATGGGCAATGCGGTCGCGCTTCACCTCAAAGTCGCTCAGCAGTGCAGTTTCCTTCTTAGGTACGCGCACCATGTTGGCAAGCGGATTGATGTTCTCGATGAGGATGGCACTCAGGTCGCCCACCAGACTGCCCGACACATTATAGTTAGGCGAATGGCTTCCTCCGAGAATCAGGCTCTTGCCGTCGAATATCTTACTCTTTGGGTTGTTGCGCAGATAGTAAGCCACAGCATCGAATCCACCCTTGTAGTGGATGTTCTGCAAACCATCCTGCGAAACAGGGATGAACTTACTCTTGTCGTTGGTAGTACCCGAAGATTTGGCGTACCACTTCACCTGTCCTGGCCAGAGGATGTCTCTTTCGCCATGACGCATTCTGTCGATGTCGCCCTTCAATTCCTCATAGGTATTGACCGGCACATTCTGTGCAAACTTTTCGTAGCTATTTGTCGTATTGAGTAGATGTTTCACACCATATTCGGTGTTTTTGCCAGATGCCAAAAGGCGCATCAGTACCTCATGCTGCAATTCCTCTGCATCATGTACATACTTTTCCAAGCTCTTCTGGCGAGGCTTGAATACATTACTTACTATCGTTGTTAAACTCATATCTAGATATATATACCTTATAAAGTACTTGCAAAAGTACTTCAATCTTTTGATATAGAGAAAGTTTTTACTGTTTTTTAATACAAAACATAACCTATCGGGCAAGATAGGGGATAAGAATGTAAAATATCAAACAAAAAAACTCCCTTGAGACTATCATATCCGTCAGTCTCAAGAGAGTCTTTCCCTTATCTTAATCCAGTTCTATCATCATAGATTATTCCTTATCTTCTGCAAAGGCAGCTGCCTCGGCGGCTGCGATGATGTCCTCGCGGCTCATTTCCTTGGGCTCAGCAGAGATATCACTCAAGTCAAACTCGTCATCGCTTTCCTGAGTGGCTGTAGTGGTTATTTCTTCAGTAACAGTAGAAGCAACGACATCTTCAGCCGAAGAATCCTCTGTATAGACTTCTTCCTTGAAAACATTGACGTGTTTTTCTTCAGACTCCTGTTTTTCTGTGTCTTGCGAGATGATGAAATCATTCTTCACCTCGGTGGTAGGCACAGCCAGCACAGGTTCTTCTTCCATCTTCGTACGGTTTGCCTTGGCAGTAAATACAGAATCGATATACTGCGGTTCCTTGCGCAATCGTTCCAGGGTAAGCTTGGAAGCCAGCTGCTGGCTCTCCTTCTTGGAGTAACCCTTGCCTTCTCCGCCCTTTACACCTTCCATCACAACCTGATAGGTGAAAACAGGGCTTCCGTTCTTATCTTTCTCCTGTCCCAGCATCACGAACTCCAGCTTCACGCGGTTCTTCTGGCTCCATTCGATGAGTTTGCTCTTGAAGTTCACCTCCTTGTAAGCCACCTTATCGATGTTTATCATTTTTGCCAGGATGCGCTTCTGCATGAATTTCATGCAGGCATCATAACCACGGTCCAGATAAATGGCACCAACCAACGCTTCGAAAGCATTTCCTCCCATATAGCTGTTATGAGAAGAACTGTGTCCATTAGATAAAACAAGTTGATTGATTCCCATCTCCTGGGCGAGCTTGTTGAGCGTATCACGCTGCACCAGCTTGCTTCGGGTATTGGTGAGGAATCCCTCCCGCTTGCCAGGAAAGTGCTGATACACGATATCACCCACTACAGCATCCAGTACGGCATCACCCAGAAACTCCAGGCGCTCGTTGTTCACAGGCTTGCCCTTGGAATTGCGGTGCATGATGCTCTTGTGCATCAGCGCCATCTTGTAATAACTGATGTTGAGTGGATAAAAACCTAGGATTTCGTACAAAGAAAAATAAAGCTCTTTATCCTTGCGGAAAGAGAGCTTTATTCTATCTATAAAATTATTCAGCATACTTCTTGAATACTACACAGCAGTTATGACCGCCGAATCCGAAGGTATTGCTCAATGCAGCACGAACCTCACGCTTCTCAGCTTTGTTGAATGTGAAGTTCAGGTTGTAATCGAGCTCTGGATCGTTGTCACCCTCTTCGTGGTTGATAGTAGGAGGAACGATATCGTTCTTCACACTAAGAACACAAGCCATAGCCTCTACTGCACCAGCAGCACCGAGGAGGTGACCAGTCATAGACTTAGTAGAACTGATGTTGAGCTTGTAAGCAGCATCACCGAAGACTGCCTTGATAGCCTTAGCCTCAGAGATATCACCTACGTGGGTAGATGTTCCGTGAACATTGATGTAGTCAATATCCTCTGGCTTGAGGTTAGCATCAGCAAGTGCGCGCTCCATCACGAGCTTAGCACCGAGACCTTCTGGATGAGAAGCTGTGATATGATAAGCGTCAGCGCTCTCGCCCTCACCTACCATCTCAGCATAAATCTTCGCACCACGAGCCTTAGCGTGCTCAAGCTCCTCGAGAATCAAGCAGCCAGCACCCTCGCCCATGATAAATCCATCACGGCTAGCGCTGAATGGACGTGAAGCATGCTCAGGGTCATCGTTACGAGTTGACAACGCGTGCATGGCATTGAAACCACCTACGCCACAAGCGCAGATAGCAGCCTCAGCACCACCACTGACAATGATGTTTGCCTTGCCCAGACGAATCAGGTTGAAGGCATCTGCCAATGCGTTGCTTGAAGAAGCACATGCAGATGTTGTGGTATAGTTTGGTCCGTGGAATCCGAAGTGGATTGAAATCTGACCAGATGCGATATCTGCAATCATCTTAGGGATGAAGAATGGGTTGAACTTAGGACCGTTCTCCTCGTGAGTAGCGAAATACGATACTTCATCCTCGAAAGTCTTGATACCACCGATACCTACACCGAATACAACACCAACGTTGTTCAAATCTTCTGTTTCAAGATCAATGTTTGCATCCTTTACACCCTGCATAGCGGCAATCATAGCCAACTGGGTATAACGGTCGAGCTTGCGAGCCTCCTTACGGTCAATCCATTCATTGATGTTCAGGTCCTTTACTTCGCAAGCGAACTTTGTCTTGAAATTAGTTGTATCGAAATGAGTAATAGGGGCAGCACCGCTCTTTCCAGCAAGGAGGTTCTCCCAAGTTTCCTCAGGAGAATTACCAACTGGAGTCACAGCACCAAGACCTGTTACTACAACTCTCTTTAATTCCATTTATAAAATTTTAGTTGCTAATTTACTTAGCGTTCTCCTCAATGTAAGCGATAGCGTCACCTACAGTAGCAATCTTCTCAGCCTTATCGTCTGGGATAGAGATAGAGAACTCCTTCTCGAACTCCATGATCAACTCTACAGTATCCAAAGAATCTGCACCGAGATCATTTGTGAAGCTTGCCTCTGGCTTAACTTCTGCCTCATCAACACCGAGCTTATCTACGATAATTGCCTTTACTTTGCTTTCAATTTCTGACATAATTGTAACCTTTAAAATGTTTATAATTCAATTTCTAATTAAAAATCTGGGTGCAAAGGAACACTTTTTTTTTGATATAAACAAATATTTTAGCAAAAAAAGTGCTTTTCGGTGCACAAATACCCCCTAATTGTGCATCTTTTTCGCCTTTTTTCGCTTTTTTGTTGGCTCTTTGAGATTATTTTGTTACTTTTGTACGGTATTAAATCAAATAGTTCAAACCGTATGACATTTACAGAAAACGCTAACAAGATTTTTAATCAGGCGATAGCCGATTATCACATCAAAGACAACATTGATACTCCTATCAATAATCCATTCGAGAAAGGTACCATTGAGAACCGTCTCTACCTCAAGTGCTGGATCGACACCGTTCAATGGCATTTCGAGGATATCATCCGCGACCCTCAGATCGACCCTGCAGAGGCGCTCGTCTTGAAGCGCAGAATCGATAAGAGCAATCAGGACCGTACTGATCTCGTAGAGCAGATTGATTCTTACTTCCGCGAGGTTTACAAGGATGTAAAGGTGCTGGATGATGCACGCATCAATACCGAAAGTCCTGCATGGGCAGTTGACCGTCTCAGCATCCTTGCCCTCAAGATCTATCACATGAAGGAGCAGGTGGAGCGCCCGGAGGCTTCTGAAGAGCACAAGGCTAAGTGCCAGGCTAAGCTCAACGTACTCCTCGAACAGCAGGTGGATCTTTCTACTGCCATCGACCAGCTCCTGGAGGACATCGAAGCTGGAAGAAAGTACATGAAGGTTTATCGACAGATGAAGATGTACAACGATCCTTCTACCAACCCTGTACTCTACAAGAAGTAAACCCGCATCAATCAGAATAGAAGCAGAGTAGGCTTTGTTTTTCACCATAAAAAGCGAAGCCCGCTCTGCTTTACACCTTATCATATATATAAAGAGACTAAAAAAAAGATGAAGACAGAGCATATTCTCGTTATTAGATTTTCGGCCATGGGTGACGTTGCCATGACTGTACCTGTGATTTATTCATTGGCAAAGCAGTATCCTCACGTAAGAATCACCGTGTTAAGCCGTTCCTTTGCTCGCCCGTTCTTCGAGAATCTTGCCCCTAATGTCGGTTTTATGGAGGCTGACCTCAAGGGGGAATATAAGGGTGTAAAAGGTCTCAATGCACTCTATCGCCGGCTCATCGCCAAACAGTTTACCGCGATAGCCGACCTTCACAACGTTTTGCGCTCCAGCTATCTGCGCATGCGCTTCAACCTCTCCAACTTCAAGGTGGCACATATCGACAAGCATCGCAAGGGAAAGCGCAAGCTGGTGGCTTCCTCCGGCAAGGTGATGGAGAAACAGCCATCTTCCTTCCAGAATTACGCCGATGTCTTTGCCAAGTTGGGTTATCCTGTACAGATGGATTTCACTTCTCTCTTCCCGGAAGAAGGAGGAGACCTGAGCCTGCTCCCTGAACAAGTTTTCCAGGTTACTGTTGATAACAACAAGGATAAATCCACAGTTATCAACAAGGATGCTCATAACCCTGCGGAACCTTGGATAGGTCTGGCTCCATTCGCTGCCCACGAGGGCAAGATTTATCCGGTGCAGCAGATGGAGAAGGTAGTAGAACGCCTGATTCACCATCATCCTCACTGCCGCATCTTCCTTTTCGGAGGCGGAAAGACCGAAACTCCGGTGATGGATGCCTGGGAAGAGAAATATCCACAGGTGGTGAATGCTTCAGGCAAGCTCCACGGCATTTCCGATGAACTCATCCTGATGAGTCATCTCCGCCTGATGATCAGTATGGACAGCGGCAACATGCATCTGGCATCTCTGGTCAATACCCCAGTGGTAAGTATCTGGGGAGCCACCCATCCTTACGCCGGTTTCATGGGCTGGCATCAGAGTCCCGACAATGCCGTACAGCTCGATATGCCTTGCCGCCCATGCAGCATCTATGGCAACAAGCCGTGCATGCGTGGCGACTTTGCCTGCATGAAGAATATCTCGCCGGAACTGATTGTGGAAAAGGTAGAGAACGTTCTGAACAGAAAATAAAGAGAATCTTTTCCTTCATAAAAGAAGAAGAGATAGATAAAGAGATAGAAGAAGCAGATTTTCCGATGACGCAAAAGTCAGGGGAAAACCTGCTTTTTTCATTATCCACAAACCCGTGGAAAAGTATAAGGAAAACCACAGGAATAACTATTTAATAACTTTGTGGATATCCACCGCTCCCATCCCGAACCCCGAGGAATAGGGATATCCACAGGGTTATTAATAAGTTTTTAGAAACTTTTTCGCAGTTTTTGACGGAAAAAAGATATAAACTTATTAACTTTGCACCGAATTGGGGAAATGTTGATAAAAGAGCTAATCCTTTAAAGACCAAGAAAAAGATTTCCAAGCCGAATACGGATAACTCTGCATAAGATATGGATAATGAAAAAAGCAAATTTAGAAGGTGTTTTTTATCCACTTATCCACGACATATCATCATCCTTATAATCTCTTTTTAAAAAATAAGAAATAAAAAATATAATATTAATGTTATGGTGAAAAAAGAATGGATTGAGAAAGGTTACGTGGATGAACCGATCGACGAAACCTTAGACTTGAAAGCTGAAATCAGAAAGCTTTGCAAGGAGAAAGATGCGATTATCCTGGCGCACTACTACACTGTAGGCGAGATTCAGGATATTGCCGACTTTGTGGGTGATTCTCTGGCTTTGGCTCGTAAGGCTGCTGAAACAGAAGCTAAGGTGATGGTGATGTGCGGCGTGCACTTCATGGCTGAAACCTGCAAGCTCTTGAGTCCAGACAAGATTGTGCTCTGCCCTGACCTGAATGCCGGCTGCTCGCTTGCCGACAGCTGCAAGGCTGAGGATCTGAAGAAGTATAAGGAAGAGCACCCAGGCTACCAGGTGGTAAGCTATGTGAATACCACCGCTGCCGTGAAGGCTTTGACTGATTGCGTGGTGACCAGTGGCAATGCCAAGAAGGTAATCGACAGTTTCCCACAGGATGCGAAGATTATCTTTGGTCCTGATTACAACCTCGGCAACTATATCAACAGCGTAACAGGCAGAAACATGCTGCTCTGGAACGGTGGCTGCCATGTACACGAGAAATTCTCGGTAGAGGCTATCATCCAGTTGAAGCAGGAGCATCCTGAGGCTGTTGTAATGGCTCACCTGGAGTGCAAGGCACCAGTGCTTGCCGTAGCCGATGTGAAGGGTTCTACCGCCACGATGCTGCATTATGCCCAGGAGCATCCTGATATCAAGGAGTATATCATCGCCACAGAGGCAGGTATCCTGCATGAATTGGAGCGCAACTGCCCTGACGTCATCTTCTATCCTGTACCACCAGAAGTAAGTGAGGGTGGAGTAGGTTGCAGCTGCAATGAGTGCGAGTATATGAAGATGAACTCATTGAAGAAGATCTACAATAGCCTGAAGTTCGGCTGGCCTACTGTAGAAGTGGCTCCAGAAATAGCCAAGGATGCTGTGAAGCCTATAGAAAAGATGCTTTCGCTTTCATAGGAAAAAGGTTATAGGCCCTAACGATTTTTTATATTCAATGATTTTGAATCTCCGTTCAATAGTTTTGAATGTGCGTTCAATGATTTTGAATGTACGTTCAAAACTATTGAACGGAGATTTTCTTTAATAGTATCAACATTTACCATAAAGGATATTCCTATTTTCCTTTAACGGTATTCTTATTTTCCCTTAAGGATAATTCTATTTTCCCTTAATAGTATTCCTATTTTCCCTTAAGGATAAAAGACTATATCACACTACCACCTCATACAATTTCTTGTCTCCTATTACCACCTCATGCAAACCAGGCTGTTTGTTCCTGTTGAAGCAGAAACTAAGCATATAGCCTGTCTGCAAATGGTAATAGTCGAGATATTCGCTGAGTTGTAGCTCGCCTCGCTCATTGTAGGCTTCGCCTCGCCAAATCTTCAGCTCTACCACATATTGCTGACCTAGATAGTCGATGATGACATCAGTACGAGTCAAGTCACGAGTCTGTGCCTCACAATAATAGTTGCCGATGCCATTGATAACGGAACGAAGATAAGTCAAGAATATCTGACGACCATTGTTCTCAACAAACTCATCATCATGTCCCGGACGATAAATCTCATTGAAATGCACGCAGAAACGCTCCAAGAGAAGGCGCATGTCAAGATAACCATCATGCACAAAACGAGGCTTGTCATACTCACCTTGCTGATAGATGGAAGTATCCTTGGCATTGGAAATAAAGAGATTATAAAGCCAAGTCTCGAAGATACGGCAATAAATAAGGGTAGCACCTTGGTACTCCTTGACAAAATTAAACATAATAGCGATATTGAGGTCCCTGTCATAATAATTGAACGAAACCCGTTTGCCACCAAAGATAATCGCCTTCAACGTTTCCGCAAGAGTAGGGAACTGGCTCACCTTCTTCTCCATATCGTCAAACAGGGTATTATGCTCCTTCAGGAGATGGTTCACCGCCGCCAATACACCTTCCCTGTCCCAAGTAAGACCACTCTCATCCATGATTTGACAGATGCGGCTCACCAAGAATGGATAACCCGAAGTATAGTCATAAATCATCTGACCTACGAAATGTTCATCGAAACTAATATGATGGTCTGCCTTATATTCTGCCAGCATCCCTGCGATGCCATCGGCAGGTAGGCTCATGTTAGCATCAAAAGTCACAGCAATGTTCCAAGGCGAATTGTACTGATGCTGCTCTTCCGGACGGAGTTTCAATTTCAAGTTCTTGACATCATAGACGCCTGCGAGGATAACCGACTGGAAAGTAGGGCGTTCATCACGCTTAAGATACATGTTACGAAGAAGTCCCAAGAAATGAATGAACTCTATATGATTGCCCGCAGCATCCACTTCATCTAACAAAAGAACTATCTTATCTGTTTTTGAAATTTTAGATACCGTTCTGTTAAAAGACAGACTATCCATCGTCTTGTCTTCACTCGAAACAGATAGCCTGAGGACTTCTTTAGAAGAATCGGACAAATTCTGAACCTCATCCCATTCCACACTATCATTCATCAGCAACAAGGATGCAAACATTAGGGTCTCATCACTCTTGAATGCACTATCCCCAAGCCCCTCGAAGCTCAAAGAGAACACAGCATACCCTTCTCCCTCAAGCTTTTTCTTGAGGAGAGCCAAAGTCGTGGTCTTGCCATACTGACGACCTCTGTTGATGCAAAAGAAATTGCCACGGCGCACCAATTTGGCAGCAGCCTCCACCTGACGGCTGATATCAACCATATAGTGCATGGATGGGATGCACTTACCTGTCGTATTGAATACCTTCATATCGCTTGATGTTATTATTAAGCATATCTATATTACTTCTTCTAACCATAATATATAGGTTTTACGGAACTTTTCCGACCTATTATAGACTAAAAAATGGAGCTTTTCCAACCCTTTTTAGGATGTTTTTTGCCACTTTTCCAACTTCTAGCCGCTGCAAAGATACTGTTTTTTCCCGAAACTACTCTATTTAACAAGAATATTTTCTCAAAATATCACCAATCAAAACAATTTCCTAATTATCTGGCTCCACGTATCAGCAGAGGCAGAGCATAATACCACTATTGCCACACAATAAGATAACAGCTTGTAATATAGTTGTTTATGTGTGGCAATCATCCATCCACATCTTGAATCCTTCGCCACGCAATGTCTCCAGGTGGATGGAGGCATCCTTGGCGAAATATCGGCGCAAGTTGTACATCACATTATTGAGGCTTTCTTCGCTACAGTGTACGCCTCTCCAAACAGTATCCTTTAGGTCTTGGCGTGGCACGACTTCGCCCTTATTGATCCATAATAGCTTGAGTGTAGCAAACTCGGTATTGCCCAGCGTCTTCTCGCTGCAGCCACGGAAACTGAGCACATGAGTCTCTGTATCTACGGTGTAGGCACCCATGTTTATCATACGAGAATTGCTGAAGTCTTTGCGCTTGGCATAGCGGTTTACCCATCCCAGGAACTCACGGCTGTCGAAAGGCTTCTCGATGTAAATCATTGCACCATTATTGGCAGCCTCGGTTTTGAGTTCTGGATCATGTAACGAAGATACACACATGATAGGGATGTCTTCTGCGGCAAGTCGGATGTCGTTGATTCTTTCCAGACTGTTCTCTTCTCCAATCATCACATCGAGGATGATGAGGTTGGGAGACAGCTTCATGATAAGACTTTCTACTCCAAACAGCGTGTTTTGAAAATAGACCTCATAGCCTGCTTTTTTAAGTAGCAAGACTGCTGTGTTGCCGAAATCCAGGTCATCATCGACCAATAGTACTTTTATCTTTTCCATATTTCTTATTTTATAATGTTCCTTTAATAACGGTTGTTGCTTTTAGTTGAGCGGCAAAGTGAATGTAAAGGTGCTGCCCTTGCCTAGTTCGCTCTCCACCTTGATGGTTCCGCCATGTGCCTTGACGGCATATTTTACCATAGCAAGGCCTATGCCATATCCGCTCTTATGGTGTGTGGCTGGTATGCGATAGAACTGCTCGAATATCTTCTTCTGATATTTCTTGTCGATGCCTACGCCATGGTCAGACACGCTGATGATGGTGAAATGTTCATCCTGTTTGATGTTGACTTCAACATTTGCCTCCTTGTCTGAGTATTTAACGGCATTCTCCATCAGATTGTGCATCACATTTTCTATCAGATACTTATCTGCATACACCAGTGCTTTCTCTTCACGATGGTCGTGGATTCCGATGGCATGTGGCTTGCTGGCATAGTTGATATCTATTTGTTCTTGCGCTTGTTTCGTCAGCTCGATGATGTCAATTTGTTCTTTGTTGATAACCAACTTGCTTTCACTAGCCTTAGAGGTAATCAGTATCGTCTTGATGGTATTGGCAAGATTCTTGATTTGTCTTTCAGAAGAAGTAATCATCTCCTGCAAGTCAGCATCCTTGATGCCGTCTTTGATGAATCCCAACTTTAGCAAGATGCTTGCCAAAGGAGCTTTTAAGTCGTGTACAGTTCCATGAAGGCTTACCTCACGATTTCTCAACAGGTCTTCCTTGTATCTGATGGCAGTCATCTGGTATCCAACGCAGAAGATGATGATGAGAGCCAACAATATAGTAGAGATGAGAGCCTCTATAGTATTGATGATGAAGGAAGATGGAGTCACATCTACCTTTGCTTGTACGAAACGGATAGGTTTGAGTCCGATGGTGATAGGCTTACTAGTCTGCCAACTCTCTATGTCCTTTGTTTGCCCATAACTCTTAATGGTCTTTTTGTTCTCATCTAATATTAATAAGGTATAGATAAAGCCCTCATTTAGATTTTTCTTGAATATTTGTGAGAGTTTGGCTAAATTAATGGGATTACCCTTGGCTGTAAGTCTATCTTTTGTCAATAATCCCATAGCTTCAGCTTCTGTTTCGGCAATATCATTGTCTCTAAGATTTTGAATATTGATTTCGTCAAAATCAATAATATCTTCTTTCTTTGGCTTTGCTTTAAGAAAGTCTTCTTCTGTCATAGACTTATAGTAAACTCGCTGTTTCCCATCATTATGTGAGTGCTTGTTCTTATGTGCTCGTATTGCATATTCTTCATCGATGGCAATTCTTAGTACAGAATTTATCTTGTCAGTTTCATTGAGGATATAGTTTTTGTACTGCAAAGACATGTTATATTCTTGTATCAAAGTAACAACGATAAGTGCTAAAACTGTTATACAATAATATTTTTTCATGCTTAGTTTTTTAACTATTAAACTTTAAAAGTGCAAAAATACAAATAATTTTTCAAAGTAGCGTGCTTTCTAACATCATTTTTACATCATAATCTGGGGGGTAAATATTATGTAAAAAATGATGTAAAAAGTTTGGTGGTTTGGGCAAATTGAAATAATTTTGCAGCCAGAAAGTTAAATCAAACTAATTGGTAAGTAGTATGAATGTATCACGCTGCTGTTATGCTCCTAGAGCAGAAAAAGCAATTAATAGTTATTTCTAAATAATAGGTGTATGGTTATGCATAAAATTTTATTAGTATTTTCTTTTCTGGTATTTGCCATGAATGGTTTTGCGCAGAAAAGTATGGTTGGCAAGATCGTTGATGGTAAAAACTGTCCTGTCAGTTATGCAAATGTACAATTGCTGTCTATGCCGGATAGTTCTTTCGTAGAGGGATGTGTTGCAAAAGAAGATGGTACGTTTGATATCCTATTGCCGGATTCTTTGAATAGCCTTTTGAAAATATCTAGTGTCGGTTATCAGGATTTGTATGTGAGGCTTTCTACTAAACAACCGGTTACAACGTTTGTAATGAAGGAAGATGCCTATAACTTATCCGGTGTGACTGTTACTGCAAGAAGAAGAATTGTAAAATCCTTGGTTGACCGTTACCAAATAGACGTGAATGGTCTGAAGGATTATTCTTTTGATATGATTGACCTGCTGTCTAAGGCTCCTGGTGTTATTGTAGTTGATGGTGTTCCCTCTATCTGGGGAAAGTCTGGCATTCAGGTTATGGTGAACAATCATATCCTGAAAATGGACGCTTCACAGGCTTTAGCTTATCTCAAGTCTTTGGATCTGAATTCTGTTGACAAGGTGGAGATTATTCAGAATCCACCGGCAAAATACGAGGCAGAGGGGAATTATGGCATTATACATATTATAACCAAAAGAGACCAGGGAAGTCTTGGCCTGAGGCTGGCTGATGAACTTTCTTATGCTAGTACGTATCTGACTAACAGCACCAATTTCAGTATGAGCATAGAGAAAGGCAAGCTGGGTGTTTATGCCATGGGTAGCTATCAGAAAGGCAAGGACCGATGGTATGAGCATAATTCACAAGGTTATAAGTCCTTTTCCCGTATAAGTGACCTGGAGCAGGTTAATCATCCTCAGGATAACAATCTTTATGCAAGTGCAGATTATAGTTTGAGCAAGCAGATCAACTTTGGCGGTAACCTGTCCTGGTATAAGAGCCGGATGAAGAGAAACAGCAGTAGTGAAATCTTGACGAAAGAACTGAATAGTGGTCAGGATTCTGTGATAACCAGCACTCTTGATCGTGATATGCCTTTGACGAAGAGAGATGCTACATTTTATTTTTCTTATCAGGCGAAGAACGCTGGAGCAGAATTCTCGGGCAGCTATTTCGACTATGATAATCAGCAGAACAGTCTTTATCATTCGTGGCTTAACGTAGAAAGCAAGAATCAATCCTATATTGACTTTCAAAATGACAACTCCAATCATTTGAAAGGATTCAGCGGTATGGCAGACTTTAATCTTACGTTGCTGAAAACGGATTTTACCTTTGGTGGAAAGTGGACGACCAGCAAGACCCCGACGAAGGCTTATTATACTCCTGTCATAACAGATTATGCGAACAGCAGTACTTATAAGGAGAATATTTATGCTTTCTATGTGCAGGCTATGCGTAACCTAGGAAAGAAAGTTTCTGTTAAAATAGGTGGCAGGTATGAGAAAACCAGCATGAAGACTATTCTGGATGTAGAAGCTGGGGGTATAGATAGAAAATATGAAAATTGGTTGCCTAATATGTTCCTTACATATGACATCAATGACAATAATACGTTACGTCTGACTTATACTGGTAGTATCGAACGTCCGAACTTGCAGTATATTAGTCCTTTTGTAATCTATTCAGATACAAAGGACTATACTTCGGGCAACCCATACTTAAAGCCTGTGACGACCAATCGTGTAGGCTTGGATTATACATTTATGGGTAATTTGGTAGTAGGAATGTATTATTCTGTCAGCAATAATATGATTTCTCAGGTGATCAGTATGGACGAAGATTCCAGACTGACAGAAACCAAATGGGAGAATGCTAGAAAAAACAAGAATCTGGGCTTGAACTTCATGTATTTCTACAATCGCCAGAAATGGCTTAATGCTACTTTTATGGCTTTTGGTTCTTATGTGGATTCCAAAGCCACAACAATATACACAAAGGCGCATTCAGAATATGCTCAAGCAACATTAATGATGAATCTGAATTTTGTGTTGGATTCCAAGAGAATCTGGACCAGCGGCTTGAATGCCAGATATTCTTCAGCAGAGAAGAATTGTGATACAAAAATAGAGGCTTATGGTAATCTCGGTTGTTATGTACAGGGAGCTTTCCTAAACAGAAACCTAACCGCCAACCTATCTGTCAGCAACCTCCTTGAACCAAAATTGAAAGGTGAGTCCTATTCTAATGGAATGGTAATGAAATTCTGTAATAAGTACTCTCCATTGACTATCAAGCTTTCTCTGGCTTATACCTTGGGAGTCACCAAGAGGGATAAAACCCAGAACTATGGTGATAAGGAAATCCAGAACAGATTATGAACAGAAAAATAAAAGTAGAACATCAGCATGACAGCATGCAATGCGGTATCACCTGCCTGCAGATGATATGTAGATATTTCGGCAGGGAGTACTCCTTGAACTCTCTGTCGAAGATTTGCTTTGCAACAACGGAAGGTGTCTCCATGCTGGGCATCAACGAGGCTGTAAGAATATTGGGATTTCACTGGATAAGCACTCGCTCTAATTGATATCCAATCAAAGTCCAATTTGGAGCGAGTTTGTTTTGTTAACACATAGATAAATCTCTCTTGCAAAATCGCCAGCGAAGCCTTTCTACAGCTTCGCTGGCGATTTCTCAGTATATAATCTTACTCAATCATATTCTTGAGTATCCATTTCCTGAAGAATGGGTCTTCTATTTCATATCTGTCACTTCGGATGATATAGCCTTTCTTGCTTAAACGCAATAGGGCACTGGTCATCGTGCTGGTAGGTTGGTTCCTGTCTTGCGCAGGATTGTTGCCCTCGCAGATACTGACCATTACATACTTGTCTGTCTTATTGAAATTCAACCATAAACGTTCGTAGTCTAAATCATGGGTCGTTATGATATCTTCTACGGCGAGTTGGAGTACATCCTCGTTTTTGCCAGCTTCCAGATTGTTCCAAACTGCGAATGAAAGCTGTTGCGTGTAGTATGGATGGCAACTTGTAAAGGCCAGTATCTCGTCTGCAATTTGAGTAGGCTGCTCTGATACATCTTTCAATCTGTCTGCAATATATGATTTGAAATCTTCGTATGGAATCTTGTTGAGTCTCATCAGCATTCCAAAATGATAGAACGGAGACTTCACACGTTCAAAGATATCTGTCATCATCGATTCCTGGCTGCCCAGAAAGATGTAATTGATGCCTGTCTGTTCCTGCATGATGGAACGGAGCTGCTTATCCATGTTTTTATCGATTTCCAGGATGCTTTGAAACTCGTCAAAGACAACAATCAGTTTGTTTTGAGGTGTAGAAACCTTCTGAATTGTATTTAAAACATCTTCTATTGCAGTTGTTCCATTGTCGGTTGATGGTTGGAATGAAACCGATAGCTCGTCTGTCATCGGGTTCATGTTGATAGAAGGAATGATGCGGAAGTTACGAAGATAGTGCTTCATCTTTTCCAGTTTGATTTGATTGAGCAGTTCCTTCAGAAGCTTTGCCGCAAAATCTTCTTTGCTGAGCACGGCTTGCATATTGAGCCATAGGTATGGTCGTTGGGTTTGGACAACAGCCTTTTTTACGAGACTTGATTTGCCAAAACGTCGTGGTGACATAAGAACAAGGTGGTTCTCGCTCTTGAGAAACTGTACGATGTAGTCCAGTTCTTTCACTCTGTCTGTAAAGTATGGGGCATCAACCAATGAGCCAAATTTAAACGGATTTTCCATAATCGAATTTTTTCGTAACGAAACTTTTCGCAAAGATACGAAAAAATAAAGATGCTTAGAAGATAAACTCCTTTAAATTATTATTGTTTAACATCTTTTAGATTGAGCCGTCAGCGTAAGACTTGTTCGACAGCATGACAGCATGCAATGCGGTATCACCTGCCTGCAGATGATATGTAGATTTTTCGGCAGGGAGTACTCCTTGGACTCTCTGTCGAAGATTTGCTTTGCTATAACGGAAGGTGTCTCCATGCTGGGCATCAACGAGGCTGCAAGAATATTGGGATTTCAAACGGTTTCGGCAAGGTTTCTCCGAAACTTCTCTATTAAAACAAGAATATTTTCTCAAAATATCACCAATCTATTTATTGCCAGTAAATAAAAATCCGTAGATTTATTTATTGGCAATAAATAAATTTAGCATAAATTATTTGGTAGCAAAAAAATATTGTGCAGCAACTCTTTTCGGAATACTTCAAATGGGGAAGTTTTCCGGCACATTAATAATTCATACCAAAGTACCAGAGAGGGATGATGATTCCATGTCCCGTCTCAATATCGTCTTTTACGATACGTCCGTTTTTTACATCCTCTATCTGCTTTTTACCTTTCTTCTTTCCACCAATCTCAAAGGTATAATCACCAATGGTAAAGTCGGAAACCCTAGAGGAAGTAACATCCTGTTTTTCTCTCATCTGATTGTAGAAGAAAGTTTCCCTTATGTTTCCAATATTGGGATTAGGGGTGAGTACAGACATCAGGCTTGGGTTATCGACATAGACTTTTTCTACCTTTCCAAGATTGCGCATCCCCGAAGTATCATCTCTGAGCAGACCTATCATTCCAGCACGTTCCAGATAGACGAGATAATCAGGCACGTTGTTCTTGCTTACCCCGATTTCTGTGGCAAGGTTCTCTACGCTTGGCTTGTAGGGAGCCAATCCGGAAAGGATGACGAGCATACGCTTTAGCTTGCGTGCTGTTGAGGCTTTCATATCCGCATATTGCGGAATGTCAACTTCTACCGTCTGGTCTATCACCTGCAGCATTCTCTGCATAAAATCTCCCTCTATGGCAAATGGATAATAGCCATGGTCGAGGTACGCTCTGAAAACTGGCAATGGATGTTCTAACCCCGGAATCTCTACCTGGTGATTGAGTATTTCGTCAAGACTGAATACTCTGGTCTTGATTCCTTCAAAAAGTTGCAGGTATTCCCTGAACGACAAACCTTGCATCATATACATCAGTGCCCGACGGCTCAGGTCAGCTTCGCCCTTCTTGATGTCCAGGACCGATGAACCGGTAAAGATAAGGTTCAGGGATGGGTGCATATCGTAAATCTGCTTCAGTTCTCTGCTCCAACCGGCATACTTGTGAATCTCATCTATATAAAGATGTGTACCACCCTCCTTGATAAACTCGTCGGCGAAGTCAATCAAGGAATGATTGGAAAAATAGATGTTGTCGGCAGATACATACAGATGATGACCTTCCTTAGATAGCTTGATGCGCTGAAGTATCATGGTGGATTTTCCAACGCCTCTCGGTCCCACGATACCTATTAATCGGCCATTCCAGTTGATTTCATCATATTTATATCTGATGAAATCAAGCGGAGTACGTTTCAGCAACTCCGCCATGTATTCATATAGTTTATTGTCTATCATATCTTGCTCTTTTAAATGAATATCATTAAAAACTGCAGCAAAGATACAAATAATCCCTCAATGAGGGATGAAATCTTTCAAAAAGTTCCCTCATTAAGGGATGAATTTAATCATTTTTATCCCTCATTGAGGGATTTTTGCAAGTATAGTCTTTTCATAAGCCTTGTCGTTTCTATTTTGATGAATTAAATAGTGGCAAAACTAGTTTAATAACGGCTCAATATTCCTCTACTCTCCAAAGATTGTTACCTTTATATATAATAGCAATCTTCTTCATCGGTATCACCTGATTTCAGATTCTTCAACTCCAGGAGATAGGTATGGGCAACCTCTGGGAAACGGGTGAGGTCAGGAATCATCGTCAAGTCACAATAGCCGCCGTTCAGCTCCATTTCCTGTAGGCGACGTCTTTTTATAACAAGAGCCTAGGCCAACAGGCTCTTGTAGTATTCTTCATATTGTTTAGCTACCTTTATGTATTCATGATGCTTGCTGATGTATTCGAGGCTCTGTTGCTTAAGCTGCGGTAGCAGTTCCGGGTGAAGCACCAGGTGCTCCAACTCTTGATATACGCTCTCATAGTTGGGCTGCACATTGATGATGGGACGGAGATGCTCCTCGTGGATAATCTCGTAGTTTTCCGGTTCTCCACCACCTATGCAGATGATGCCCCTCGCCATTGCCTCCAGCGGATTCATCGATGGAGTATAACTGTAGAGCTGGTCGAGGATGGCATCGCTGCCGTTCATCATCTTTACATATTCCGCAAAAGGCACGTTTTGGGCGATACGCAGTTCTACCTTTTCCGGATATTTCTCGGCGATTGCCTGGGCAGCCTTCAGCATGATGTCCGTACCCTTATACTCACTTCTGGTTTTGTTGATACCTATGAATAACTTCAACTTTTGGGAAGGTCTTCTGGGAATATCTACAGAAGACGTCTCTACAGAAGCTGCCCTTTTATCCCTATCCTGATGGGATTGTGAATAAGTGTGGATAGGATAGGGGATAAACATGGTTTTCTGTGGAAAATGCGGTTGATAACATACCCAGTATTCATAAAGTCCCGCTATGATGCCGTCGCAATCCTCAGCAATCATCCGGTTGAGTCTTTCCTTGGCGGTTCCCAGCCAGTCTTTTCTTTCTTTCAGGGCATCGGCATTGGTGCGTAAATCATCTCCTATATTGAAATCACTGTATCTCAATGGCTTATCCTGGCAGCAGACGCTTACCCAATAGTAATCCATACCGAATGCAGCCAGCACCACCTTCCTGTTGTGCTTTCTCAAATACCGGTAAATCGGGAAGATACGCTCAGCTTTCAACTCCAGAAACATCGGGTTGATGAGCTGGACGATGTCATATCCCCTTAACTTATGCACAATTGTGTATAACTTTATCAAATACAGGATTCCACCCAGTTTTCCAGGCTTTCTCACCATGTTGATATCTCGTGGATAATTCTTCCAGAAGTCGCCGTTGGAGAGCACGGTAACCTCATGCCCCAGCTTGCGGAGTCCCTTGGCAAGTGTGGCATGTACGTTACTGTATTCTCCCATTAATAGAATCTTCATCTTCCTGATATAATCTTTATTTATCTGATAAAATCTTCCTCCTTTTCATTTATTTCTTGATGAAAAAGAGGAGCGCCATTCTTCCTACGTAGGTACCTATCATCTTTCTGAACATGGTATATTTCTTGGTGTATTCCTTGTCTGGAAGTGGATAGAGTCCATGCTTTCTCAACTTCTTGATGGCGTGGTTCAGGGCTATCAGCGAATGTTTCAGTCGGATATTGTTCACCAGATAATCCATCGAGAGTTGGGCGATGCGACGACTCAGTGCCTGTCTTTCAGCCACCGGAATCTTATCCAGCAGTTTCTGCAGATGCAGGATTACCTCCAGACTGTTATCCATTTTCTGGCTAATCTTTTCATGATCCATCTGATGGGTTACGGAGTTCGGATTCTCACGATAGTAATAAGCCTCAGTATCCATCTTGAAGATTCTTTCGGCACGCAGGAAGAGCTGAGGGGTAAACTCCTCATCTTCTCCATATACGATGCCCGGCGTAAACTGCAGGGTGCCTCTAATGCTGCTGCGGAAAATATAGGAGCAGGCAGAACCATGCAGGTTATGATTGCTCATATAGGCTGTGCCCGATATCGGAGTCGGCAATTCATAAGGAGGAGTATCCGTCTGCCTGTTTTTTACATAGTTGAATGTCACGATGTCTGGCTGATGATATCTTACGATGTCTAGACAATGTTCGTAGGCGGTCTGTACCAGATAGTCGTCGCCATCCACAAACTGGATGAATCTGCCCTTAGCTATCATCATACCATAGTTTCTAGCCACGCTGGCTCCCTGGTTAGGCTGTCGCAGATAGATGATATCCTGCAGATATTTCGTGAGCCCGTTGATCGCACAGATATCGCTTCCATCATCCACGAGGATGATTTCTCTTTCCTTGGCATTGAGCGAGAGCTGGAGGATGCTTTTGAGGCATTCTTCCAGATATTCCGTAGGCATATTGTAAGTGGTGATGATGAAACTTACTAAGGGCGCCTGTATATTCTGTGTATGAGATGATTGATTTTGCATAATGAATGATAACCTAAAATATTGAATAGTTTGAGTTTGAATGAATGAATCCCCGTTTTTCCTTCCAGCCATTTCACGGCGTGGATAAGGGGAGGATCCGGTTCATATCTTCCCGATAAATCGTAGAGATCGAGCAGGACATTGAGATGCTGCGTCAGGAAATCTTCTAATGAAGACTGATATTTCAGCAGAATATCTTCTGTTGCTCCCATTTGTAGCTTCATCTTTTCTTTACCCGCTATTTCTAGCTTCATCAAAGCCTGCTTCTGTCCCAGATACAGCTGAAGCAGATCGGGATATTCTGCCTGCGATGTAATGCCGTGAGGATTCCAGTAATAGAGATACTTCCCTACATCCGTCACCCTTATTTTCAAGGGTGGAGGAGGAACCACCGCCCTATCCTGAGTAATCTCCGTCTCCGTCAGCCCTATCAGTTTCGGAATCGTCCACACATCCTCGAAGCTTTTTCCTTTCGGAAATTCGATGTTCTGAAACAGCGAACGCCTGAATATCTTGTTGCAGGCATACGTATGATGATAGCCCTTTTCCGCCAACCAGTATTCGATGGCATTCTGATAGGTTTTCGGAGAGAAGGAGAGGAGCTTTTCCCGATGGGGATGGCCGATTCTCTCCATGATGGGATATTCCAGAATATCCACATCGGGATGTTGATAAAGTTCTTCCATCAGCTGTTGAAGCGTGTTTTCCCCTATCGCATCATCACTGTCTATAAAGGTGATATACAGTCCTTTAGCCCTCTTTGTTCCTACATTTCTGGCATCGCTTAAACCTCCGTTTTCCTTGTGGATAACGTGGATACGACTATCTTTCCCGGCATATTCATCGCAGAGCAGAGGGCACGCATCAGGCGATCCATCATCTACGAGAATCAGCTCGTAGCTGGTGAATGATTGGTGCAGGATACTCCCGATACATCTTTCGAGCGTATCTTCGGCACGATATACGGGGATGATGATACTGAGTTTCATTGCTTGCTCTCTTGATATTTCTGATAGAAGATGCTGTCTCTTTATCTAATGATGGCTATTTTGCAGACGGTACCTTTCTCTCCGTTGCTGGTAGCGGTTTCCACCATATAGATTCCGCTAGCCACTCTTCTGCCTTTCAGGTCGTTGCCGTTCCAGGTATAGGTGCCGCCGTTGCTTCTGCCCTGGTTCACCAGGGTTCCGCTGGTACTGACTATCTTCACATCCGCATCCAGCGACAGACCGGTGATGGTGATGAGTCCTGTATAGTCTGGCTTTACCGGGTTCGGATAAGCCCATACATTGTCTTGGGTCATCTCTTCGTTGGTGGCGGTAGCATCGCTCATATAGGAGCAGAGACCCTTGTTGGTTCCGATAAACACCTCACCGGTAGCATCGTTGATGGCGAGCGATTCGATGTTGTTCGACAGCAGCTTGCTGTTGGTTGCCGTGAAGTGATGAATCTGCTCCATATTGTCGGCGCTGATGAGATAGATACCGTTGTTGCTGGTACCAAACCATTTTCTGTTTGCCTGATCCACCGCCATGCAGGTAATATCCACACCACCCAGCAGATAGTCGGCATAATTGGTACCGTCGTTTCTCGGCACTTTCACCTGGGTAAGCGTTGGCTGCGTGTCATCCAGGAAATGCGGAGTGATGTAGAAAGGTCCCTGGTCGGTTCCTATCCACAGATTATGCTCCAGGTCTTCCTTGATGCATCTGATATAATAGAGATTGATTTCCGCACCATCCTGATTGGTGAAAGGCTTGCTGAACATTTTCACTTCATCGGTTTCCGGCTGATAGCAGACGATGGCTGGAGTTTCATGGTTGTCATTCACGAACCAGAGCCTGCCCTGCCTGTCCTTCATCAGACCCGTCATCGCCGAAAGACTGTAGCCGTTCGCATTCAATGTCTTCTGGTCGTGGGCTATCAACTGGTTGTCTTTCATCTCGATGATGGAGCGGTGGGTAGCCTGGCTGTTGAGAATCCACAGCTTTCCGCTTTCATCCGATAGCAGACTATGTACCAGCACATAGTTGTTGTCCAGTACCGTTCCTCTATCCACGGCAGCTTCCAGGATACTGTTGTCCTTATTATAATAATGTGTCAGTTTGCCGTCCGTAAACTCATAGAGTCCGGTTCTGCCCGAAGCAAACACGTGGTTCGGATCGTGGATATCCGGTTCTACACAGTTGATATCCTGATACTGGTAACCCGTCGTATTCCTGATGTCATCCTGATAGATGGTCCAGTTATCCCGGTTCAATACCTGGATGGTACCGGGACGGGTATCAAGAGAAATTCCCGAAAGAAAGGCACCGCCGCAGGTATAGAGCTGGTTGTGGATAAACTTCATATACCAGAAATGATTATACTTCGGACCTCCCGGCTGCAAGCTGCTTACCAGCTTCATCAGTTCGCTCTTGTCCTCTTTCTTGGGAGCGGTGTAAGCCCCCACCTTGCTCCATCGGTTTCTGTCGAGCAGGTTGTCAGAGAGGGCAGCGCGATAGGTACCCTCCTCCTGGCTGTAGGCATAGATCTGGTTATCCCTGATTTCGCACCAGTTCACCTTGAATCCCAGAGTATAAGTATCGCTGATTTCCCCCTCCGCCATATTGAGCTTGATGATGCCCAGTCCATAGCAGAGATAGGCGAATTTGCCATACATATAGATACCGTTGATGGTCTTGTCGCCCGTGATGGTGGCAGCATAGTAATCCGGCAGATTCTGCACGCTCCAGTTCTGGGTGTTCATCAGATCGATATTGGCATTGCTGTAGAGGATGAGCAGCCGCTTGGCAGTCTTGTTGTAAGCGATGTGCTGAATATCGCAGTCGTTCAGAAAGTCCATCTTGCTGAAGGTCTGAATGCTCTGGTCGTTTCTGTTGTAGGCATAGAGATTGCTGGAAGCCTGCACGAAAATCCAGTTGCCGGCTTCTTCTATTTCCTGCACTTCGCTGTACGCCATGTAGGCTTTCCAGTCGCCGATGGCGGCGCTGCTCTGGAAAGCGGCAACCTGAAGGATCAGGAACGAGAGGAGTATCCATATTTTCTTTCTCATATATCTAAATGTATATAATATAATAACTTATATATATTAAACATAAAAATACTGGGTTTATTGCCTGTGAGCCTGGCTTTTATTGACAGACTCAGCAGCGGAAAGAGATACTGGCAAGGTGGATAGAGATGCCATCTTTTCAGCTTGTGGGCATAGTCGATGATTTTGGAATAGCCCTGCAGTTCATTCCTGAACTGATAGAGGGTGCGCAGGCTTTCCTCTGTTTTATAGAGAAACGACATGTTGCCTATAAAGTGTTCATAACCCAGTGGATTATCCACGTGAAGAATCGGTATGTGATTGTCTTTTAGATTCTTGCCCCAAAGCACATCTTCATATCCATAGTGGGAAAACCGTTCATCGAATGGGTGTTTCAGCAGGATGCTTCGCTTCACGATAAAGTTGGAGGTGTGAAAGTCTGCATAGGGGTTAGCCTGTCGCTGGAGATGATTTCCGTTCTGCGTGCCGGCTGATTCGAAAATGTATCGCAGGTTATATTTCAGCCGTTCTCTGGTTTCAGCATCCCGCTTTATCTGATATCCTCCATAGACCACATCACTTTCTTTTTCTTTTAGATAATTGGCAAGATACTGATGGCTGATCACGTTCATGTTGCTGTCGATAAAAAGCAGCCAGGTATATTTCGCCTCCCTTGCCAGGAAGTTGCGGATGGCAGCCCTGCCCACGTTCTCTTTTCTCTCGATGTAGCGGCAATGGGGGAGGGTGTTGATGATACGGTTGCCTTCTATGGTTCTTTCATCTGTAGAACCATCATCGGCGACTAATATTTCGTATTCGAAATGAGAGGATAAAGAGAGTGAATCAGAAGATGAATACAATAACGATGCTTGAGCTTGCAGGGATTTTACAAGCTCAACGCATACATTATTATATGTAGGGATTAATATCGAAAGGGTATTAATCATTTTTGTTCTTTAAGTATTCAGCCAGTTTAGCCACGGCTCTGGCTCTATGGCTGATGCCGTTCTTGATTTCCTCACCCAGCTGGGCGAAACTCTGGTCGTAGCCTTCCGGTACGAAGATCGGGTCGTAGCCGAAACCTTCGGTGCCATGCTTTTCGGTAGCGATAGAACCGTTTACGATGCCGTCAAACTGATGGATTTTCTTGATGCTGGTGCAGCCGCAAGGGCAGACATCCTTCTTCTCGATGTAGCAGATCACGGTACGGAATCGGGCCTTTCTGTTCTCCTTTCCATTTAGTTCTCTGAGCAGTTTAGCCATGTTTGCCTCGCTGTCGTGGTCGGTACCTTCAGCATAGCGGGCGCTGTGAACACCCGGCGCACCATCCAGCGCCTCTACTTCCAGACCAGTATCATCGGCAAAGCAGCTCAGGTGATAATGGTCGTAAACATACTGCGCCTTCTGCAAGGCATTCTCCTCCAGCGTATTTCCTGTTTCAGGAATATCCACATCGCATCCTATCTCCTTCAGCGAAACCACCTCGTAGTCGCTGCCCAGGATGTCGCGTATTTCCTGGAGCTTATGCTGGTTATTGGTTGCAAATACTATCTTCATAATCACTATTTGATTTTCTTAATGTCTTTCTCCTTGATTTTCACTTTCATTTCATCAAATCCCTCGCCATACACACCGATGACTGCACTCTGGCTGACAAAGGCATTCGGGTCGATGATCTTGACGATACGGAAGATGGTGACGCTCTCGTTCTTCTTTGCCAGGATACAGAGCACCTTCATCTCATCGCCGGTGTACCAGCCGTGACCATCAAGAATCGTCACACCATGATCCATCTGCATACCGATGGCGTTGGCTATCTCCTGATATTTCTTGCTGAATATCATGAATTGCACACTCTCTCGCTTGGCATTCATCACATAGTCGAGTACCAGATTCTCTATCACCATCGTACAGAGACCGAATACTACCTTTCTTACTGCATCAATCGTAGTGAATTCCGGTTTAGCATTGAAGACGAAGAAGGAACTGCCCACGATGACGAGGTCCACGAAGATGAGCACCCGTCCCAGCGAGATATTATGGTATTTGTTCACGATGGCGGCGATGATATCCGTTCCTCCCGTACTTCCATTGTGCAGGAAGACGATGGCGAGCGACAAGCCTGTAAACAGACAGCCGATGATGAGCGACATGAAGTCCTGTCCCTCTCCCAGCACCTGTACCATCTTGCCGTCTTCACCTATCATCAAGTCTTGTGCCAGAGCCAGGAATAGGGAGAGCATGATGATGGCATAGACGGTCTTCACCATGAACTTGAATCCCAGAATCTTCAACGCAGCCAGCAGCAAGGCGGCATTGATGAGAAAATAAGACAAATAGATAGGTATCCCCGTGCCGTAGTAAATCACGGCTGCGATACCCGTTACGCCACCTGTTACTATCTGGTATGGAAGCAGAAAGATGGTCCATCCAAATGTGTAAAGCAACAGACCCAATGTAATGTAGAAATAGTCCTTGATTTCGTTCTTAATTCTCTGACTGATTGCTATTTGCATAATATTTTCATCGTATTTTAAAAGTACTTAAGGAGTTAAAGGGAGTTAAGAAGTTAAGACAACAGCTTTTGTTTTCGTATATCTTCTATTGACAGGATATACAATTGTCTTAACTCCTTTTACTCCTTAACTCCTTAACTTCCTGTTATCAGTAAATTACTTTTTCAACACAACGTTGACGATCTTCTTTGGTACGATGATCACTTTCAACACGTTGAATCCTTCCAAGTACTTCTGGCTCTTCTCGTCTGCCAATACCTGCTTCTGGATTTCCTCGTTAGGAGTATCCACAGGGAAAGTCATCTGGAAGCGAGCTTTACCGTTGAAGGAAATGGTGAGCTGCATATCGTTCTCCTTCAGATACTGCTCATCATACTTAGGCCATGCAGCATCGCAGACGCTGCCCTGCTCGCCAAGTGCTGCCCACAACTCTTCTGCGATGTGTGGAGCGAATGGAGCGATGAGGATCACGAGGTCTCTGAGCAGTTCTTTGTTGCGGCATTTCTGCTGACCGAGCTCGTTCACGGCAATCATGAAGGCTGAGATAGAAGTATTGTAAGAGAACTTCTCAATATCCTCGCTTACCTTCTTGATGAGCTTGTGAACGCTCTTCAGACTCTCTGGCTTCGCAGCCTCGTCGGCTGATGGAAGGAAGTTGTCGGTGCGGTTCTCATAGAACAAGCCCCAGAACTTCTTCAGGAAGCGGTGGCAACCGTCGATACCGTTGGTATCCCAAGGCTTGCTTGCCTCTACAGGACCCAGGAACATTTCGTAGAGACGCAGGGTATCAGCACCATACTTCTCGACAATCATATCTGGATTAACCACGTTGAACATACTCTTAGACATCTTCTCGATGGCCCATCCGCAGATGTACTTGCCATCCTCCAGGATGAATTCAGCGTTCTGATACTCAGGGCGCCAAGCCTTGAATGCCTCTATATCCAAAACATCGTTGCTTACGATGTTTACATCTACGTGGATAGGAGTTACGTCGTAATCCTTCTTCAGGTTCAGGCTTACGAATACAGGAGCCTTATCGTGGTCATCGCTGTTGATGCGATAAACGAAGTTAGAGCGACCCTGAATCATACCCTGGTTCACCAGCTTCTGGAATGGCTCTTCCTTGCAGCTTACGCCGAGGTCGAAGAGGAACTTGTTCCAGAAACGGGAGTAAATCAGGTGACCGGTAGCATGCTCGCAACCACCTACGTAGAGGTCCACGTTCTGCCAGTACTCATCAGCTTCCTTGCTTACGAGTGCCTCGTCGTTGTGAGGATCCATGTAGCGCAGGTAGTAAGCAGAAGAACCTGCGAAACCTGGCATGGTGTTGAGCTCCAGTGGGAATACGGTCTTGTTATCTACGAGACTCTTGTCAACCACCTCTTTCTTCTCAGTATCCCAAGCCCACTTCTTAGCTCTGCCCAATGGTGGCTCGCCAGTCTCTGTAGGCTTGTATGTCTCAATCTCAGGCAATTCGAGTGGCAGGCACTCCTCTGGAACCATCTGTGGCATTCCGTCCTTGTAATATACAGGGAATGGCTCACCCCAGTAGCGCTGACGCGAGAAGATGGCGTCGCGGAGACGATAGTTTACCTTTACTCTACCGATGCCCTTCTCGGTAACAAACTTCTTGGTAGCTGCGATAGCCTCCTTCACGGTGAGTCCGTTCAGAGAGAAACCGTCCATGCTGCTCTTGCCTGCTACAGGTGAGTTGGTTACGATACCTTCCTTGGCATCGAAGCTCTCCTCTGAAACATCAGCACCCTCGATAAGAGGAATGATAGGCAGGTTGAAGTGCTTGGCAAAGGCGTAGTCACGGCTATCGTGAGCAGGCACAGCCATGATGGCACCTGTACCATATCCTGCCAATACATATTCTGAAATCCATATTGGAATTGCCTCACCGGTGAATGGATTGATAGCGTAGCTTCCTGAGAATACACCGGTTACGCTGTGGTTAGCCATACGGTCCAACTCGGTACGCTTCTTCACGTAGTCGAGATACTTCTCTACCTCTTCCTTCTGCTCGGCAGTAGTTACCTGCTGAACATACTCGCTCTCTGGAGCCAGAACCATGAAGGTTACACCAAACATGGTATCGGCACGGGTGGTGAAGATGGTGAACTTCACGTCGCTGTCCTTTACAGAGAATACTACCTCTGTACCCTCAGAACGGCCAATCCAGTTCTTCTGGGTTTCCTTGATACTATCGCTCCACTGGATGGTCTCCAAACCGTCGAGCAGACGCTGAGAGTAAGCAGATGTTCTCAAACACCACTGCTGCATCTTTTTCTGGATGACAGGATAACCGCCACGCTCACTTACGCCGTTTACTACCTCGTCGTTGGCAAGCACAGTACCGAGACCTAGGCACCAGTTTACCATCGTCTCGCCGAGGTAAGCGATGCGGTAGTTCATCAGGATCTGCTGCTTCTTCATGTCGTCGAAGCTGTTCCACTCCTCGGCAGTGAAGTCGATCTGCTCGTTCTGAGCCACGTTCAGGTCAGCAGAACCCTTCTCCTCGAAGTGCTTGATGAGCTTCTCGATAGGCTGAGCCTTCTGGCAGCTGTTGCAGAAGAATGAGTTGAACATCTTCTGGAAAGCCCACTGAGTCCAATGGTAATACTTAGGGTCGCAGGTACGAACCTCGCGGTCCCAATCGAAGCAGAAGCCAATCTTGTCGAGCTGCTCGCGGTAGCGGTTGATGTTGGCTACGGTAGTAACCTCTGGGTGCTGACCTGTCTGGATAGCATACTGCTCAGCAGGCAAACCATAAGCATCGTAACCCATAGGGTTCAGTACGTTGAATCCGTTCAAACGCTTGTAGCGTGCATAGATATCGCTAGCGATATAACCAAGTGGGTGACCTACGTGCAAACCAGCTCCTGATGGATAAGGGAACATGTTGAGCACATAGAATTTCTTCTTGTTTTCATCCTCAGTCACCTTGTAGGTCTTGTTCTCGACCCATTTCTGGTGCCATTTCTTCTCGATTTCTCTGAAGTTGTATTCCATTGTCTTTATCTAATTATTTTGTTTCTTTTCTTAAATATAATAAGGTAAAACCCCATTCAAGGTGCAAAATTACATTTATTTTAGCACATTACAAAATAAAATGCAAGTTTTTTATGATTTTAATGCCTGGGCATGCTAGTATTGCCCTTTCCGCAGTATGATGTGGAATACGTCACCAAGCTACTGGCGGCTTTCAATTCCGAGAGCCACCCAGAATATTATTCTTTAACTATCATTTTTATGTAAACAAATCATCCATGGTGAGTTGCACCTGTGCTATTGCCGAATGAGCTGTAGGACGAATACCAAACGTAGTTATCAAAGTAGGCAAGATGCCATGACGTACTCCCGTCTCTTCTACGAAATCAGCCATACGAGTTCTTATACGAAGCTCTTCCTCCTTCGTTATGCTATAAGGAGACTGCGAATACTTGATTTCACAGAGATTTATCAGATGGTCAGCTCGCTCTATCAGCAAGTCTATCTGCGCCGCAGGTGTAGAGCACTTGCTTCGCCAGGAATAATACTCCGTATAGATTTGCTCAATGCCTAAACTCTTCTTTATCTGAGGAATATGCAACATACAGATACGTTCAAATGCCAAGCCATACCATGTGTTTTGGCGAGGCTTGCCCATCTGATGCGTCCAGTAAGCTACATCCGTGGTACCAGGATGACAGAAGGACATATAAAATAAGGTGTATAAGTCCGTGAGCTGGTAAATCTGGTCTTTTTGCTTGATTTTCTTTTCACGCGTATTATAACCTCTTACAAAGTCACAGTTGATCAATTCCCGAAGCACCTTGGTCAATGTTCCACCCGACTTCAAATTCAGATGCGTAGAAATTTCCTTGCGAGTCATGCCTTGCTTACATTTTGCCAGCGTTTTTATCACTCTCATATAGATTTCCGAGTTTCGGAACAAAGAAGAATACAACCTACTATACTCTCGTTTCAGTTCACCACGTTCAGCAAAGAACAATCGATTTACATTAGCCTCCACACCTTGCGTCTTGTCCAGCAAGCTCAGATAGTAAGGCACTCCACCCATCATGCTATAAATCTGTAAGATGGAAAGACGTGACCACAAGAATCCATTCGCCTGGAGATACTCCTCCGTCTCACCTAGTGTGAATGGAGCCAAGTACATCTCATGCGTAATACGATTATGAAGTCCGCCATGGCTATCTATGAGATTAGAAATCATCCACGATGTGGCACTGCCACAAACCACAAGCATAATCTCATTCTGATTAGCCGCCCAACTATTCCAAAAATGCTCAAAAGCCTGCTGGAAATTAGACTTGGGAGTATCAAGACAAGGCAACTCGTCTATAAAAAGCAGTATGCGCTTACCTCCCAACTTCGACTTCAGCATTTGCTTCAAAATCTCAAATGCCTCTGTCCAATTAGAAGGCAAAGGCAGCTTTGGGTCGCCAAATTCACGCAAAGCATAGCCAAAATTAGACAATTGAGCCTCGGCTGGTGCATCAATAGACCCAGACATCTCGAAGGCAAATTCATCCTTGAATAGATTATGCACCAGATAAGTCTTGCCGATGCGCCTTCTTCCATACACTGCCACAAACTCAGCCTTTCCTGAATGGTAATACTCGGTAAGCTGTCTAATTTCCGTTTTTCGTCCTATAATTTGCTCCATATCGCTTGAATAAGATAATTTGTTACGATGCAAAAATACGATAATTATTTGAAAAATCAAACGATACTTTAGCCAAATCAATGTTTTTTAACTCGATTTGGCTAAAGTATTCCTTATATATTAGCCAAATCGGTGCTTTTTTGTCCGATTTGGCTAAAGTATCGCTTGCCCACTATTTCTTAGTTCATCCCTGCATATCCCAATTATTATAATAAAGTACAATTATCTGTGCTTATGAGATGCTCGGTAAAAGAATGCTTTTAAAAAAGATATGCCCTCTTGCTTCGCAGCAAAAGGGCATACGCTTAGTTTTCATTTATAGA
Organism: Segatella sinensis; assembly: GCF_040095255.1. Taxonomy (NCBI): domain Bacteria; kingdom Pseudomonadati; phylum Bacteroidota; class Bacteroidia; order Bacteroidales; family Prevotellaceae; genus Segatella; species Segatella sinensis. The sequence goes on from NZ_JBBNGE010000002.1 coordinate 139,719, forward strand.
ATAGTGAGCCCACTTTAAAAAGTAAGGCCTGTTTAAAATGTTTATATTTCATGATAATAATCTTCGATTTATGCTGTTATCTGGAA
>NZ_JBBNGE010000030.1:0-38879 GCF_040095255.1 Segatella sinensis
GAGCCGATTGCTATGTTTCACTCAGAATGACCACACTGGTCAGACTGGATTCAAAATATGCTCCTTTTTAAAGTGGGGTCAACATATAAAACTTGCTTTTTCGCCCTCTCTTTATCCTTTTTTATATAAGGTGGGGAAGTTAGAGAAGTTATCACTCCCCTTAACTTCCCTCAATTCCCTCATCAGCTGAAGAAGCTGTAGCCCCAGATGGCCTGCATCATCCTGGCACAGAGCGAGGAGAAATTCTGATAGAGCTTGGGCGACCATTTCGTCATACCATACAGCTCCTTCTTCTCCAAAAACATCTCCTCGTTCCATTCGGTATAATCGTACTCATTGAAGTAGCGGGAGTAATCGCTCAGATTGTCTGCCGTAAAGCGGAGACGGGGATCGATGTAGCCAAACCACTCGGCACTCATCATCTGATGGGCAAAGGTGGCGAAGGTGCTCTCATGCTTGATCAGGTTGAGATGCTTCAGCACGCTCCATACGCAGAACCACTGGTTCTTCCGGGTAATCAGATTCACCATCTTGGAGATGGATTTCTTCAACTCCTCCAGATCCACCGAACGGCCCTTCACCGTAAGATAGAATACCTCATTATGAAGCGACTGCTCGAACTCCTCCGGAAATTCTATGGCACGGATGCGCTGCGTGATGATCTGGTATTTAGCCACAGCATCCACGAGCTTCAGGAATTCCTCGTTCGTAAAATTCACTTTTATCAGCGAAGCACCCAGCTGGCTCACATCATCTGCACTATTGAGAAACAGCAGGAGCAGATTCTGGGGCACCAGATGCTTCAACTCCCTTCTCGCCTGGAGCCATTGGTCCACGTTGAGCGGTTTGCCATCGTTGTCGTACTGCAGGTTGGAGAAATACAGTTCCAGCTTTTCGCTGCTGTCTTTTTCTGAGATGTATTTCTGAATCGCCCATTCCGTTAATCGAGCCGCTTCCTCGGGTGTCATTTCTGAATCTGTAACGTGGCAGACTCTGCGGAAATGCAGCACCAGATAGCTGGCGAGGCAATAGAGGCGGATGAGATACCACAGGCGTTCCTCGTATCTCACCCCCGGGAACTTCGTGATTTTATGATATTTCTGAATCATTTTCTCCGTATTCTGGATATCTCCCACCATCAGCTGTATCGACTCCTGGCTCATGCCATCCATCAGCAGCAGGTCGTGCAGCTTAGGCAGGAGCGTACTGATCTCTGAGGAGAACATCGGGGAAGAATGTCCTTCTACTTTCTTGCCAGCCTTGACCAGGGCTAGGACTTTTTTCATGAATTTGGTAAACTGGGTGATGATGAGTTCGAAGGAGGTGAAATACATCTCGTTCTGCTCCTTGCGATGATGGGAAACATCGGTATGCTGCAAGGCGAGGTCCTGGTCTGCCAGATAGCAGAGTCGGGCTGCCTTGGTACACAGGGAGTGGATGTCGAAGGTCATCTCCTGCGAGCTGTAATCTTCCCATCCGTCCATCAACACCTTGAGCATCATTGTAAAATGGTCGAGTTGACGATCGAAAACCTCGTAGCTGAATGCGGGGACTTGTTTATCTTGCTGAGTCTGTAGCATATTTCTAGTTTTATCGTGAATAGTTTGCGAAACGAAGTTCCGTAATCAATCTGCAAATTTACGTTTTTCCATCATGATTACCAAATGTTTTCCCGTAAAACTGAAGAAATCCGCCCGATTTTCCCACGCCTTTTCCCATAGACCCTTGGGATTTTTCCCAAATGGAACGGAATGGGCGTGGGAAAGGCGGGAAAATTTGGAAAACGCCCCTACTATTGTGTATCTTTGCACCCGGAGTTGAGAAGGCTGGATAGAAGATTCATGCAGCGGTGGATAGAAAGCTACTTTCTAAAACACTCTTCACTCTTCACAAATGTGTCGTAAGTAACTAATATACAGTTGCTTAGGTGCGTGAAGAGTGGCTGCCGACTCTTCACCACTCTTCACCGCTCTTCACCCTCGTCAAATTTGAGGGTGAATCACACATTAATTAATAATTTTAAAACCATGATTATGGAAACAAAAAGTAATTTGAAATCATCTATGATGGCAGGTAATCAATCAGCAATCTACCAGGTAGAGAGCTTTCTGGAGGAGTTTTATCTCTTCCGCAGAAATGTTTTGAACGGAAAGACCGAGTTCTTCTGCATCAAGCCTGAAGAGGAGATGGAGGAGTCCGAGGAGAAGGAGTTGGAGAAGAAAGAAGAGACTCTGAAGGAGGAGAGTCCTGAGGAGAAGAACTGGAAGGTTCTTACAGCTGAGGCTTTCAACTCCATCGTTCGCCGCGCCAAGAAATTGGGAATCGGCGAGAAGAAGTCGCCAAGACAGGACATCGAGGAGTACATCAAGTCGGATGCCGTTCCCGTCTTCGACCCTATCCAGGAATACATGAACAAGTTGCCGAAATGGGATGGCAAGAACCATGTGGCTGCTCTTTTCGGCAGAATTCCGGGGTTGACCAGCGAACAGCTTGGCTGGTGCGCCACCTGGTTCCGTTCGGCAGTAGCCCATTGGCTACAGATGGACATGCTGCACGGAAATGAAGCCGTACCGGTGCTTATCGGACAGCAGGGTTGCGGAAAAAGTACCTTCGCCGTCCGACTGCTGCCTGAGGAACTTCGCCAGTATTTCCTCGACCACATCAACTTCGGCAATAAGTTTGATTCTGAAATGGCGCTCACCCATAATCTTCTGGTGAACATTGATGAGCTTGCCAACATCACCGTTGCCCAGCAGGGCAAGCTGAAGCAGACGCTTTCGAAGGTAAAGGTGAATGGTCGTCCTATCTTCGGCAAGAGTCAGGCAGACCGCAGAAGATACGCCTCTTTTCTGGCAACCACCAACGATGAGCATCCTCTCTGCGACCCGACGGGAAGTCGCCGCTACCTCTGTCTTCGAGTTCCCGACGGGGAGTTTATAGACAACAGTTCGGTCATCAATTATGACCAGCTCTATGCACAAATGATGTATGAGCTTCGGGATAAGCAGACCCCTTATTGGTTCACCAATGATGAGGTGGCACGCATCCAGGAATTCAACCAGCCCTTCTTCAAGGTGGATGATCTGGAGACCATGATCAGCTACTGTTTCCGAATGCCGGCAGAGGAAGAGGAAGGTAGATGGATGGTTTGTTCCGAGGTTTTCGACGTGCTTCATCTGCAATATCCTATGCTGGTGGGAAGTTTGAGCACGAAGATCAAGATTGGTCAAGCCCTCAAGTTTATGGGATGCAAGAGCAAGCATACCAGAAACGGACAGGCCTATCAGCTCCTCGCTCTCTCGGCTTGAGAAAAACGGGGATAAACCGTGGGGAGCCTTTTCTCAACCGGAAGGTGTGAAGAGTGGTGAAGAGTTGTGAAGAGTGGTCGACCACTCTTCACCTCTCGCAACCCCAGTGTTTATCGGGGTTTCAGGCTAATCTGTGAAGAGTGAAGAGTAAAATGGAGAGCAAGGTTTTTCTATCTCCCGACGTATCGTTTCGTGCCTGGCAATGGCAAGATATTGCCCTGGTAAAGGGCAATATTGTGCCGTAGTAAGGCAATAAGAGAAAGGTGCCTCTTTACCACCCGTCAGGACTATTATGACGACCTCTCAGAGACGTTCCGACATCTCGTTAGTATTATTAATTAAAACATCAAGCAAATATGAACAAGTACATTCCTTACAACATTACATGCCCATTGGCATCCTGCAGCCGTAGCAACACCTGTGCCCGCTACGCCAATTATCAGAAGGCAAAGGCTGAAGAAGCTTCCTTCCTGGTCTTGAATACCGATCTTCTCCAGGTAGAGGGAGAGGGTTGTCCTTACCATCTCGTTTCCGAACGTCAGCGCTGGGCAAGAGGTTTCAGCCGTCTCTGCAAATCCATCCCATCGGGCAATGCCAAATATTTGAACGTATATACGCCATTCACCCAGCGCCGTTTCTACAAGGCAAAGAATGGCGAGTTTCCTCTCAATCCTCAGATGCAGGCAGAACTCCTGGAGATTTTCAAGGAAAGAGGTGCCGACCTCAGTCTGGGATTCGACAGCTACGAGGAGCAGGATGTGCTGGTAGAGAAGTAAGCGCAGATTATCTGCTAGGTTTTGGCAACTATAATGTAATTTTAGAAAATTGCACTGAATAGAGTGCAATTTTCGTTAAAAAGTGCACTGAACTCAGTGCACTTTTGCTATTTGTTCGTCTCTTTGCAGCCAAAGAACAACATAATCAGGCGTTTAAATGTGTTTTTTCAGCAGCCATTTCCAGATAGGTATTACCTCTATCTTATAGCCATCTGTCTCTATCTGCGTCTCGTAGTCACGGGTGATAATGTAACCTTGATAGCCAGGAAAGGCTTTCAGGAATTTGATGAGTCCTCCTACTTCTCGCTCGTAGGTTGCCTCATCATTCAGATTGTATGATACCTGGATGGCCAGCTGGGCAGAAGGAACGCAGAAATCAATCTCTATATTCTTGTTGAAATAATAGAGGAAAGTTTCTTCTGTCGTGTTTCTGAATCTTCTGTTCAGCTCTATCGCCACCATATTCTCCAACAGCTTCGTTTCACCCTGAAAAAGGAACAGATTGAGTATTCCATTATCAGCAATGTATCTTTTTTGAAGCGTTGCCTGTTCTGTCATAGGTGAAACCAGATTCGGAATCGGGAAGAAGAGATACGCATCTTGCATATATTCCAGATAATCCTTCAGGGCAGGCAAACTGACGGCGTCACCGGTAGATTTCACCATGTGTTGCAATCTGGTAAGGGATGAAGGCTGCATCACGCTATCGGCAAGTTTTTTAGCCAGGAAGCGGAATACTCTAGGATTGCGGATGCTGTTTCTCTCCACGATGTCGCCTATCAGAATCTTCTGATACAGGGCATTGAGGTATTCCCGTTTGTCGGGTTGCTCAAACGACTCTGCTATTCCTCCTTCGTAAAAGTAGGAATCAAAATAGTTGGATACTATTGATTTTATCTGCTGGTTGTATTCCCAGTTTTCACCTGGTTCCACTTGGTGATAGGTCAGGTATTCTGCAAATGAAAAAGGAAAGATTTCCTTCGGAATGTATCTTCCTCCTAGTGTAGAATACATTTCCTTGCCCAGCATCTTGGCGTTGCTGCCTGTAATCATCACGCGATATTGGGAATCTGCCAGGCGACGGGCAAATTTCTCCCAACCTTCCACATTCTGAATCTCGTCAAGATAGATGAGGGGCTGTTTGCCTGGGTATAGTTCCATGTAGGAATCCAGGATAATGCCCAGTTCTTCTGCCTTCAGGGATGACAGGCGCTCATCCTCAAAGTTGATGTAGAGGATATCTTGTGCCGACTGTTCTCCTTTTTGGAGTCTGGTCTGGATATCCTGATACAGTAAGTAGGATTTTCCTGCTCGCCTTAGACCTACGAGGATATAATTCGACTTATCGCCGAAAAGAAAATCCCGGTGAATCAGTTTGTAGTTCGGGATGGCTACTTGCTTCTCGATGATGATATTTTTGATAATTTGCTTGTCCATACAGAAATATTTTAAAGTGTACTTTGCAAAAATACGAAAATATCTCTAACTATACTTCGAAATAATTCGGAAAAGTAGCTTGTTTAAGGAAAATTAATGGTTTATAAAGCTTTTCCCTTACAAAGCTTTTACCCTTACAGAGCGCCTGGGGGGAGACATTCTATTGACGTCTGTCGGGAGACTTTCTTTTAAACAAACAAATCATCCATCGTAATCTGTTTCTGTACGATGTCGCTATGTTTGTTCTGCTTCAATCCGAAAGAAGTAATCAATGTGAGGAGAAGCGATTTGGAAGTCTTCGTCTCTTCTGTGAAGATACGCAGTTTTTCCAGCAACTTCTCCTCATATTCCTTGCTGAGAAGGCTCCGTTATCTTTACATCCTGATGCCTTGACCAGTTCCTGGCGGGTCATACCCATTCCTTTGGTAGCAAGGGCAGTAACCACGGCGATATGGTCGGCTGATTATGCCAATAGAGGTTCATTTGCCCAACCAATAGGTAAACCAAGAGCAGATTTGTCTATTTCTGGAAACTCAGCAAAAAGTCTATTTATCTTGTCAAGTATATCGTTGTTGGAAACATGATGTCAAGAAAATACTTAATGATATGCATATTTACTGAGCCCACTTACGAAAGTTCAGCTACATCATTTCCTTCTTAAACCAAAGCTCGAACACACAGTCGGCAATGAAGATGCCGTCTTTCTCCAGGGTAATCAATTCCTTATCGATGAGGGCTTTCTTGATGCGGTCGATGTTGGATTTGCTGCCCAGCGGATAGGTTTCTGCTACAGCTTGAGCGGTGAAGCCAGAGTGAACGCCACTGCAGAGGAGGCGCAGAAAGTTGAGCTGATAGGTGGTTAAGCCCTCGGTTTGCTGTACGAAGAGGCCATGACATTGTTGCAGCAAGGCACTGATGCCGCTTTGCAAAGTTTCTTCGTTTACCTCTTTCTCGGTTTCAGCCATCACGTTCCATGCCAACTGTTGTACATAAGAAGAATAGTTCTTTACGGTTTCACAGATTCTTGTAGCATATTCCTCTGATATTTTCTTGCCGTATTTCTCGAATCGGGAGCAGATAAAAGGCACCCAATATGCTGTAGGAATGCAATCCAAGTGCAGCATTTCGCCAAACATATAGAAAGGCATGCGACGGTTTTGGAAGATGTTTTCCATCAGATGCTTCTTGCTTCCAAAGAAACAGTATGATACATTCTGATGATGCTGCCAAGCGCCACGCAAGCGCTTCTGTACGGTTAAGGAATCAGGAAACTCTCCGATTTGCTGGAATTCGTCAATGCAGACCACCAGTCGGATTCCCTTTTCCTGAGCTATTCTTTCCGGAAGATTCAGAATCTCTTCTGGGGAATAGTCCTTAGGAGTAATTCCCAGGGATAAAGAATATTCGGATGTAGGATCTGGACTAAAAGAGATTTTTGGTGAAACTCTTACCAAGAACTGCTTGATGTTTTCCACAACCTGTTCCAGTTTGTTGCTCATAGATAGCATAACGGATTCTGCGAAGCGATTATAGAAATCATATTCGCTTCGACAGTCGTAAATGTCCATATACACCACTTTAATCTTTGGGTTGTCTATTTCGCCTATTACCTTTTTGACGAGAGAAGTTTTGCCCATGCGTCGGGGAGAGATGAGGATGACGTTGATGCCATGCTCAAAGTCTGCCTTCATGCGCTTGGTTTCTTCTATTCGGTCGGTGAAGTTGTTTCCGGCAACCGACATACCATATACGAATGCCTTTTCCATTGCTGTTTCTTTTTACTTGATTACGGATGCAAAGATAAGCAAAAAAAACAAAGTTCACAAGGTTGTGGACCACAAACTTGTGAACTTTTAATATTATTTTGTAAATCAAGCATTTGAGGAAGAGAATCGTTGCCGGTCTCTATCTTCGGACCCCACTTGATCATCTTGGAACCATCGTTCGGTTTCATAATGATAATCGTTAGTTATTTTTTAAAACATTCATGATGTTGGCTGGTGGACGCTGGGCGAGGAGTTCCCGCTTCATGAAGTCCATGTAGGGAGCCACATGCGAATAATACTGGTAATATCCCTGACAGAGATAGTTCAGTCCCGGCTCTCCATACTTATCCTTCTCAAACCGGTTCTTCGGGCATTCACCATGACAGGCAAATTCCATATCGCACTCCTTGCACTGGCGGGGTAGCGAAGTGTGCTTTAGGCGGCTGAATGCCTGCTGCTTCTCGCCGTAAAGCATGTCGATGAGCGACTGCTCCCTGATGTTTCCCAGCTTGTATTCCGGAAAGACGAAGTGGTCGCAGGAATACACATCGCCATTGTGTTCCATCACGCCCGCATGGCCGCACTCCTTGGAATAAGCACAGATGCCCGGCAGCACACCCATCCAGTTGGCAAGCGTGCAGTCGAAGATTTCCACAAACATCTTACCCACATCGTGGCGCACCCAGTCATCAAAGATGGTGCAGAGGAAGTTGCCCCATTGTGTCGGGGTAACGGAAGCATCCGCAAGCGGAATCTCCCGGTCGTCGGCAAGACTCGCCAGGGTGCGGCCGTCTTCATGTTCCGTCAGTCGCTCCACGATAGGGGTAAACTGCAGGTACTGGCAACCGTTGTCCCTGAAGAAATGATAGAACTCCAGCGGATGCTCAGCGTTATAGGCGTTGACCACCGCCATAGCATTCCATTCCACCCGATGCTTCTTCAGCAGACTGATGCCCTGCATCACCTTTTCCCAGGAAGGCTTTCCGGCAGGAGTTACGCGATAGTGGTCGTGATACTCCTGAGGTCCGTCGATGGAAATGCCTACCAGCCAATGGTTCTGTGCAAAGAACTCGCACCACTCGTCGGTGAGGAGAGTGCCGTTGGTCTGGATGACATTGTCTATCTGTTTGCCGTGGGCGTACTTCTTCTGAAGCGCCAGCGCCTTCCTGTAGAAGTCGATGGAGCGCATCAGCGGCTCGCCTCCGTGCCAGGTAAAGAGCACCTGGGGCATGGTCTGTGCCTCGATGTACTCCCGGGTGAATTGCTCCAGCATCTCATCGGTCATCAGATGTCGGGGAGTGTTCTGGTAAAGATGGTTCTTTTCCAGATAATAACAGTATTTGCAAGCCAGGTTGCAATGGGCGCCTGCGGGCTTCAGCATCACATACAAGGGCTTGGCAAATGGAGTTGCTATATTGTCGTTCATCATTTTTTCATGTTTTACATATGGAGGAAGTTAACTCCTTAATCCACTTTTGTTAAGAATCAGAACTTAGGCAGGGTAATCTTGAAATCCTGGTTGTCTCTGTGCTCCTTCTGGATGGCAGCCAGGAGTTCCTTTACGATTTCAGGATGATCTGCCGCTACATTATGATCTTCGTGGATATCCGATGCCAGGTTGTAGAGACGTGGCTCGCCCTTTACCACTACCATCTTCCAGTCGCCCTTTCTCACGCCAATCTGGTCGGTCTCGTGGAACTCCCAGTAGAGATAGTCGTGGTGCTTCTGCTCGGCATCCTTGCCCAGGAGGGTAGGAGCGATGGAGATTCCATCGAAACCATCACCTGCCAGCTTCTTGTTGGTATAGCGCTTGGCGAAGTTCTTGATTCCGGCAAGGTCGCAGAAGGTTGGCATCAGGTCGTAGAAGGCAAACTGGGTATCATTTACGCTGCCCGCCTTGATGTGCTCCGGCCACCAGGCGATGAACGGGATGCGGATGCCGCCCTCGTAGCACTGGCGCTTCAAGCCCTTCAGCTTGCCGTCGCGACCGAAGAACTTTGGATCGGCGCCGCCCTCCTCGTGAGGACCGTTATCTGATGTAAAGATTACCACGGTATTCTTGTCGAGACCCTTCTCCTTCAGCTTGGCGAAGATTTCGCCTACATACTGGTCGAGACGGGTAATCATTCCGGCAAACTGGGCGTGGGTATGAACCACGGCATTGTATCGGGAACCTTCCTGTCCGCCCCAGGTCTTGTCCTCGAAGAACTTCTTCTGATAGTTCTCCAGGATGGAATCCTCCGGCTGAGCCAGTTCGGCATGAGGCAGGGTATAGGTGAGGAAGCCTACGAATGGATGCTTACTGTCCTGACGGTCGATCCACTCCAGTGCCTTGTCGTGGATGATGCGGGCAGAATACTGGTTGCGCTTGAAATAATCCTTGCCGAACATCGGATACTGGATGTTCTGCTCCATAATTTCTCTTACCACAGCGGTATCTCCCTGTGACTTGCTGTAGCGGTTGAGGAAGTTGGGATAATAAAGGTGGGCCTGGAACTGGCAGATGTAGCCGTAGAATTCATCTACGCCACGCTTGTCGGGAGTAGAGGCAGAACCTTCGTATCCGCCTGCCCACTTGCCGAAGACTCCGGTGCGGTAACCCTTGTCCTTCAGCATCTCCGGAAGAATCTTATGCTGCGGGTCGTAAGGTTCCTGACCCACAACAGAAAAGTCCTCATTTACTCCATACTTCACCATTGGCACGTTTCTCCAGTACTCCTTGTTCCCTCTTACGTGGGTATGACCGGTATGCTGACCCGTCATGATGGTAGCACGTGATGGGGCTGAAACCGGTGAACCGGCGTATGCCTGGGTGAACCGCATACCCTCTCTTGCCATCTGGTCGATGTTGGGGGTATGGATGTAAGGCTGACCGTAGCAGGCAAGATCGCCATATCCCATATCATCGCAGAGGATGAAGAGAATGTTGGGCTGCTGTACGTTCTGCTTGGCGCACACCAAGGTAGGCAGGCAAATCATGCCTACCCCAGTGAGCCATATTGTCTTGTTTGTCTTCATAAAATTCTGTTTTTTAAAATCTACTCATCAACCTTCAGATTCTTGCGGTAGTTGGCGAGAAGCTTCTTCAGTTCCTTCTCAATTTTCTGAGTGCCTGGTTTGCCGTAGATGTTGTGCAGCTCGTTAGGGTCGCTCTTGATATCATACAACTCCCAGTAGTCGATGTCGGCATCATCGGTGAAGTAATTGATAGACTTGAGGGCATTGAAGCAGTTGTTCTCTCTAGTGCCTGGCTGACCCTGGTACTTGTTTTCTACCACGGCTCTCTCGCCACCCTTGCCGTAGAAGTGAATCAGCTTGTAACGCTCGGTGCGCACACCGTCGTGCTTGCGTACCAGGTGGTAGGTAGGGTAATCATAATAATGATAGTACAGGCTCTTGCGCCACTTCTTGACAGGTGCTCCGGCAAACAGAGGCTGGAGTGAAGTGCCAGGCATGTACTTAGGCTTCTGCAAACCAGCCAGGTCGATGAAGGTAGGAGCGAAGTCGATGTTCTGAACCATCTGGTTGCACTCGCTTCCCTCCTTGATGTGCTTAGGATAGCTGATGATGAGTGGTGTATGGAATGACTCTTCGTACATGAATCGCTTGTCGAACCAGCCGTGCTCGCCCATGTAGAATCCCTGGTCGGATGTATAGACGATGATGGTGTTGTCGGTGAGGTTGTTCTTGTCGAGATATTCCAGCAGTCTGCCCACGCTCTCATCTACTGAGGCAATCACGGCCATGTAGTCGCGGATGTAGTTCTGGTATTTCCACTCGATCAACTCCTTGCCAGTCAGGTTCTTGCTCAGGAACTCACGGTTTCTTGGCATGTAGTAGGCATCGATGATGGCACGCTGCTGTGGAGTCATGCGGTTCATCTCGCCCATCAGTCCGGCATAGGAATCTCTTCCCTCAGGAGTAGATGGATCGTACATCTCAGGAACCTTCAGGTCGCGTACCATCTCCATATACTTGTCGATAGACATCTTCTGGGTGGATGCAGCAGAACCACGGGTCTCGTAATCATCCCAGAAAGTCTCTGGCAACGGGAAGTTGACGTTGGCATACTTGCTTACATACTTGGTGTTAGGCATCCAGAGACGGTGAGGTGCCTTGTGGTGAACCAGCAGACAGAATGGCTTGTTCTTGTCGCGGTTGTTCAGGTACTCGATGGCATGGTCGGTGATGAGGTCGGTGGCGTAGCCCATCTCCTGCTTGAAGTTACCGTACTGGCCGGTAGAAGCGAAGGTAGGATTGTAGTACTGACCCTGGTCATCCAGAACATGATAGTAGTCGAATCCCTTCGGACTGCATGACATGTGCCACTTGCCCACTACGGCAGTAGAATAGCCAGCCCCCTGCAGCAGTTCAGAGAAGAAGGTCTTGGTAGAGTCGATACCCTCGGCAAGCTGTCGCTGTCCGTTCTGGTGACTGTAAAGACCTGTCATCAGGCACGCACGGCTTGGAGTAGAGAGAGAGTTCTCCACGAAAGCCTCGTTGAATTTCATTCCCCTTTCAGCTAGGCGGTCGATGTTGGGTGTTGGTGCCAATTTGGAGATTGGACTACCGTATGCGCTGATGGCTTGCATGGCATGGTCATCACACATAATGTACAAGATGTTTGGTCGTTCTCCCTGAGCGAAGAGCGACAGCGGCATTACCTGTAAGGCAGCGAATGCCAGTAATGAACGATTGAGTTGATTTCGGTTGTTATTCATCATGATTCTGGTGATATATAGTTAATAATGAATGAATTGCTGATAAAGATAGTAGAGGTTGATAAAATGCCAAAAAGAGGGGGCGCCATCAGTTGGCGCACCCCTCGTAATTCATATCATTACCCCCTTACAAGGAAGTAACATTGAACTCAGATTTGCTGCAAACTACAATTTGCCCCTTTGTGTCATAGGTCATTTTAAATTGTTCTCATATAGGTGTAGTAATATTTGTATTTTTTGTCATCAAGCTAAAAGCTAGAATGCAGCGGATAATGTTGATATATGGGCATCTATTCTGCACCGCCTAAGACGATGCTGATGCCGCTAGTCGTGATAGGTTTTATATTGTAAGCAACTTCTGTCGAGCTATCAGACACGCTCCGATGACACCGGCCTGGTCTTTCAGCTCTGAAGTGACGATTTGTGAATCTTCGTTCATGATGTTGAGCGAATACTTCTTGATTCCCATGTTCACTGGCAGGGTGAGATAATCGCCTGTGACAGACATTTCTCCGCCGATGACCAGCATCTCTGGGTTGAATATGTTGATGATGCCTGCCAGTTGCTTGCCCAACTCATCTGCGATGTGTTGCAGGGTGGCGAGGCTCACTACATCTTCCTTAGCGATGGCATCCATGATGTCTTCCAGCGTAAGCTCCTCTTTCTGCTTGAGTACCTTGTCCGAGAGAATGGATGGCTTGCCAGCCAGGATATTCTCCATTAGTTTTCTCTTGAGTGCTCTGCCCGATACTTCTGTCTCCACGCAGCCGATCTTGCCGCAGTGGCAGATGATGTTGTTGTTGTAGGCGGTCATGTGACCGAACTCTCCAGAATATCCCGACTTGCCGTAGTACAGCTTGCCGTCGATAATGATTCCGATACCCAACCCCCAGCATACGTTGACGAAGATGACATCTTTCTTACCTTTACAGCATCCTTTGACAAACTCTCCGTAGGTCATACTGCGGGAATCGTTCTCGATGCAGGTTGGAAGCTCCAACAGCTTTGTGAGCTTCTCAGCCAGAGGTTCTTCCAGGAACGTGAACATGTTGTAAGCTCTTCCTTCCAGAGGTCTCACGCGTTCTGCCACGTTGACGCAAACTTCCAGGATTTCTTCTCTTTTAATAGGTAGATTGTCGATAAAGTCATTGATGATCTTTCCCATCTCGGCAAGGCTCTCAGGCGTATTCTCATACACATAAGGAACTTTCTGCTTCTCTGTGATCAGATTGCCGCAGAAGTCGCTTGCTGCCAAGGCTAGGCAGTCCATTTCCGGGTTCACACCAACAAAGTAACCTGCGGTAGGTTGCAGGTCGTAAACCATCGGGATTCGGCCAGCGGAATCGGCTTTCTTTCCGATCTCCCTGACAAGTCCCTGTCCCATCAGTTCATTCAGAGCGTTCGTTGTCGTAGGGAGGCTCACCCCTATGCCCTTTGATAATTCAGGTATGGTAGAAGCGCCCTTTGCTATAAACTGCTCTAGTAGTCGTCTAGGAACAGAAGGTTTTCGATTGATGTTCTTAATATATTTTATTATGTCTTTAGTCATAACTAAAATTTTTTTGTTGCAAAGATACTCTTTTTTAAGTTTGGTACAATGATTTGCGAGTTAATAAAACTTAATTGAGGCTATTTTTTTGCAAATTTCCTTTTCGGCGCTTCGTGATTTGAGTTTATACCTTATTATATATAGAGAAACATAAGAGTGATTTTATCTGCAACCCTTTCTTCAACTGATAAGCATTAAGTAGCCATAACTAACTGATATAATGGTAAAAACAACACTTATAAATAACGGCTTCTTGTCAATAAACTGAAAAAATAAAAGCCTTTTAGATTTATTAACCTAAAAAAGGAGGAAGTAATTAATAAAAGAAGTATCTTTGCAAAATAAAATATTTTATTAAGTGTTCAACTGAAAATAAAAGATATTATTATCGAGGTTTCTAACTAAAATTAATATATATCTACTCTGCCTTCCAGCCCCCAAAAAGCTGGGGGGCAATTATTGCAACTAACACAATATTCAACTTTTATATGAAGAAAATCAACAAATTCTTAGGTTCGTTGGCAGCTTGCGCAGCGATGTTGGGGGGAGTCTCAACTCAGGCAGTAGCTGCAGATATTAATATTATCCCTGTGCCTGTGAAAACACAGGTGCAGAAGGGTGAGTTTGTATTGCCTCAAAAGGTAGTGATCTCTTATCAGACTGCGGATGGCAAGAACATCGCAGAGTATATGGCTGATAAGCTGAAGGCATCTACCGGCTATGATGTAACCGTAGGCGGCAAGAAGGGAAATATCTCTATCCAGATTTCTCCTTCCATGAAGATGGCTGAGGAAGGCTATCGCCTTACTGTTACCAGCAAGGGCGTAGTAATCAAGGCGAAGACCGGAAAGGGTGCCTTCTATGGTATGCAGAGCTTCATGCAGCTGCTGCCTGCACAGGTGGAGAGCGCTACCAAGGTGAGCGGCGTGAAGTGGGTGGCTCAGTGCTGTGACATCCAGGATGCGCCTCGCTTCGGCTACCGTGGCTTCCATCTCGATCCATGCCGTCACTTCATCACCGTAGAAAACGTGAAGAAGCAGCTCGACATCATGTCTATGTTCAAGGTAAACACCATGCACTTCCACCTCACTGAGGACCAGGGCTGGCGCATCGAAATCAAGAAATATCCTGAGCTGACTTCCATCGGCGGCTATCGCCTCCAGGGTGACGGCTCTACCTACGGCGGTTTCTATACCCAGGAGGAAATCAAGGACATCGTGGATTATGCAGCTAAGCGCTACATCACCGTGATTCCTGAAATCGACCTTCCTGGTCACATGATGGCAGCAATCGCTGCTTATCCATCTCTCTCCTGCAAGGGCGAGCAGTGGACTCCTAGAATGGTATGGGGTGTTGAGGATATCGTGATGTGTCCGGGTAAGGAAGATATGTTCCGCTTCCTGGAGGATATCGTTCGCGAGGTGGTGCCTCTCTTCCCTGGCAAGTATTTCCACATCGGTGGCGACGAGTGCCCTAAGACCAGCTGGAAGAACTGTCCTACCTGCCAGAAGCGCATCGAGGCTGAAGGCTTGCAGGCTGACGGCAAGCACTCTGCTGAGGAAAGACTCCAGAGCTACGTAATCAAGCGCATGGAAAAGATGCTGGCTAAGTACGGCAGAAAGATCATCGGCTGGGATGAAATCCTCGAAGGTGGTTTGAGTCCTGAGGCTACCGTGATGTCTTGGCGTGGTACATCCGGAGGTATTTCGGCTGCTTTGCAGAAGCATGACGTAATCATGACTCCTGGTAGCGGCGGTTTGTATCTCGACCATTATCAGGGCGACTACAAGATTGAGCCGGTTACTATTCCTAGTGCTCCTGCTTATCTCTCTAGAACATATAACTATGAGCCTGTGCCTGATACCATCAAGTCTCTGGGACTGGAGAAGCATATCCTCGGTGTGCAGTGCAACAACTGGTCGGAGTATATGTACACCAATGCCAAGATGGAGTATCAGATGTATCCTCGCTCTCTCGCTCTCGCTGAGATTGCATGGTCACCAGCCAAGAAGAAGAACTTCACAGACTTCGCCCGCCGTGTAGATGCCAACAGTGTCCGCCTGGATGAGCGCCACGTACGTTATCATATCCCATTGCCTGAGCAGCCATACGGTTCTTGCGACAAGGTAGTGATTACCAAGGATACCGTAGTTACCTTCCAGACTTCACGTCCGATGAAGATGGTCTATACCTTGGATGGTACTACTCCAACTCCGGCTTCTGCTGTCTATACCGAACCTATCAAGGTGAGCGGCAATATGATCATCAAGATTGCTACCGTATTGCCTTCTGGCAAGATGAGCAAGGTGAGAACCATCGACGTAGAGAAGCAGAACTATGCTCCTGCTGTGAATGTAAGCGATACCAAGGCTGGCTTGCAGCTGCGCCGTATCAAGGGTAATTACTTGAAGGTGAATCAGTTGGATTTGGCTGATGCTGAGTGGCAGGACTGTGGTACTGTTACCAACCTGAACAAGATGAAGGTGAGCCAGCCAGACGATGCTACTACCTTGCGTGGTGCCAACAACTATGGTGCGATTGCTGAGGGATTCATCAATGTTCCTGAGGATGGTGTTTACTATCTCTCTTCCCGCATGGAGCAGGTTTGGATCGACAACAAGCTCGTGATCAACAACGAGGGTGCCGTAAAGGCTGGTACCAACAGCGACAATGCTGTAGCTCTGGCTAAGGGTCTGCATCCAGTGAAGTTCGTTTATCTCTGCAATATCGTTGGTGGATGGCCATCTTGGTGGAGCAACCTCAACCTCGAAATGCGCAAGGATAATCAGAAGAAGTTCACAGCAGTAGAGGGAACTCAGTATTTCCACAAATAATTGAATTAAGAAGTTAA
Organism: Segatella sinensis; assembly: GCF_040095255.1. Classification (NCBI taxonomy): domain Bacteria; kingdom Pseudomonadati; phylum Bacteroidota; class Bacteroidia; order Bacteroidales; family Prevotellaceae; genus Segatella; species Segatella sinensis. Next base: position 16,409 of record NZ_JBBNGE010000030.1, read on the forward strand.
AGGAGTTAAGAAGTAATACCAATAACTGATTAGGAATATGAATATCAGAACCATCGCAAATGTATCACTTTGCCTTGCCATGCTTTCGATGAGCAGTGGGGCGCTGGCTCAGAGTGAGTCTCGCTGGCAGAATGTGAACATCAATCAGCAGAACCGAGAGCCTCGACGCGCCAATTTCTTCGCATTCGAGAATTTGGAGAAGGCGCAGAGTTTTGATAAGAAGAAGTCGGCCAACTACCTTTCCATGGAAGGTATGTGGAAGTTTAATTTCGTGAAGGACCACAACAAGCGTCCTGCAAACTTCTTTGCTCTGAAGTATGATGACTCACAGTGGAAGGATTTCCCTGTGCCTGGTTTGTTTGAGTTGAACGGATATGGTGATGCTACCTATAAGAACATCGGATATGCCTGGGCAACTCAGTTTGACCCGAACCCTCCTTATATCAGCGAACTCAACAACTATACGGGTTCTTATCGCCGTACGTTCGAGCTTCCTAAGGACTGGAAGGGGAAGGATGTGTATTTCCACGTGGGTTCTGCCACCAGTAACCTGACTCTCTGGGTGAACGGCAAGTACGTGGGATACAGCGAGGACAGCAAGGTGGCTGCCGAGTTCAACATCTCTAAATATCTCAAGCCGGGAAAGAACCTTATTGCCATGCAGGTGATGCGATGGTGCGATGGTTCTTATTTCGAGGACCAGGATTTCTGGCGCTTCACGGGTATCGCCCGTGAGGTGTATCTCTATGCGCGTCCGAAACTGCATGCTGCTGACATCCGTCTGAACGCTGCCTTGGAAAACAACTACCAGGATGGTGTGTTGAACTACAAGGTTTCCTTGAAGGGAGGAAAGACAGACGTTGCCATCACCTTGTGTGATAAGGATGGCAAGCAGATTGCACAGGCTACAGGTGCACAGGGCGTCATCAAGGTACCAAAGGTAAATGCCTGGACGGCTGAGACTCCTTACTTATATAAGGCATATATCACCCTGAAGAACAAGCAGGGCGCCGCTGAGGTGATTCCGCAAAAAGTGGGATTCCGCAACGTGGAAATCAAGAACGCACAGCTGCTTGTTAACGGACAGCCTGTGCTGGTGAAGGGTGCCGACCGCCACGAGATGGATCCGGACGGTGGATACGTAGTGAGCCTGGAGCGCATGATCCAGGATATCAAGATCATGAAGCAGTTGAACATCAACGCCGTTCGCACCAGCCACTATCCATGTGATCCTCGCTGGTATGACCTTTGTGATGAATACGGTATCTACATCACCGCTGAGGCAAACCTCGAATCTCATGGTATGGGATATGAAGAGAAGTCGCTTGCCAAGTTCCCTGAGTACATCGTGCCTCACATCGAGCGCAACGAGGGCAATGTGAAGCCGCTCATCAATCATCCTTCCGTCATCGTATGGAGTTTGGGTAACGAGAGCGGCTATGGCGTCAACTTCGAGAAGGCTTACGACTGGGTGAAGGCGTGCGATAAGACCCGCCCTGCACAATATGAACGTGGCGGATACGACAGCAAGACAGATATCTACTGTCCGATGTACATCGGTTACGAGGAAAGCGAGAGCTATTGCAAGAGCAACGGTACCAAGCCATATATCCAGTGTGAGTATGCTCACGCCATGGGTAACTCTGAGGGTGGTTTCAAGGAGTATTGGGACCTGATCCGCAAGTATCCTAAGTACCAGGGTGGTTACATCTGGGACTTCGTTGACCAGGGTCTGCGCGACAAGAGTCCTGTCACCGGTAAGGAAATCTTTACCTATGGTGGTGACTACGGACGCTATCCGGCCAGTGACTACAACTTCAACTGCAACGGTATCATCGCTCCTAACCGCCGTCTGAATCCTCATGCGTATGAGATTCAGTATGTTCTCCAGAACGTCTGGATTAAGGACTTTGATGCAGAGAATGGTTCTTTCAATGTCTATAACGAGAATTTCTTCAAGAATATCGATGACCTGAGCCTGACTGCTACCCTCTTTGCCAATGGCGTGAAGTTGACTACCGTAGCGATTCCAGATACCAAAGGCATTGCTCCACAGGCAACCAAGCTGGTAAAGAGCGAGGCGCTGAAGAGTGCCATCGAAAAGGCTGAGGCTGAGCACGCTACAGAGGAAATCACCATCAACTTTGCCTTTGCAAGTGATGGTAGCCAGCCGCTGGTTGACAAGGGGCAGGTGATGGCTCGCCAGCAGATTGTACTCAACGGATATGAGTTCGACAAGGTAGATGCTACTGCCAACACCGGCAGCAAGATTGAGGTTGAGGAGACCAACAGCTATGTGAAGGTTTCTGCTGAGAGAATGTCGGTTACCATCGGCAAGAAGACCGGTATGATTGATTACCTCGATGTGGATGGCGAACCAATGTTGAAGTTCCGTGAGAGTATGACTCCTGAGTTCTGGCGTGCTCCTACCGACAACGACTACGGTGCTTCTCTCCAGAAGAAGATGAGAGTCTGGAAGAACCCTCAGATGAACCTGAAGTCGTTCGACAAGAGTGAGAGCAAGGACAGCGTAGTACTGACTGCCAATTTCGAAATGCCTGAGGTGAAGGCTGAACTGATGCTCCGCTACCGTATCAATGCGGCTGGTGAAGTGACAGTTACCGAAAAGATGACAACAGACAAGGAGGCTAAGGTAGCTGATCTGTTCCGCTACGGTATGCAGTTGCAGATGCCTTCTTCTTTCTCTAAGTTGGAATACTATGGTAGAGGTCCGGAGGAGAACTACATCGACCGTCATTCTTCATCTTTCATCGGAAAGTATGAGGCTAACGTGAAGGACGAGTATTATCCATACGTCCGTCCACAGGAGAGCGGTAACCATACAGACATCCGCTACTTCTCTATCTTCAACCCAACCACCGGTAAGGGTATCACCTTCGAGGGCTATGCTCCTATGGAGTGCAGTGCTATCCCTTATCTGGTAGAGGATCTGGATGCAGGTATCGAGAAGGAGCATGCCTGGGGACAGCACAGCGGCGACCTGGTAGAAAAGGGTCTCGTACAGTTACACATCCAGCAGCGCCAGTTTGGTCTGGGTTGTATTGACAGTTGGGGTGCTTCACCAATGGAGAAGTACCGCATGCACTATCAGGACCGCTGCTTCAGCTTCGTAATTAAAGCTAAGAAATAAGATATTTACACACTTGTGTATTCATGTAATTCATCGGATAAGTGCTCTTCTTGCAGGGATGCAAGGGAGCACTTTTTCTGTTTTATGGGGGGAAAAGTTTAAAAATAGATTAAATCCTTTGTTGATTCCCCCTTTTTTTCTTATTTTTGCAATTCTAACAAAATATAAAGGCAAACATAAGATAATTAAGATAATGGCAAGCGATAACAAAGGTCTTACGCCGATGATGCGACAATTCTTCGAGATGAAATCCAAGCATCCCGAGGCATTGCTGCTTTTCCGTTGTGGCGACTTCTACGAAACTTACTGCGAAGATGCGGTGGAGGCTTCCCGTATTCTCGGCATCACCCTGACCCGAAGAAACAATGGCGGTGCTACGGGCAGCATCGAGATGGCGGGATTCCCTCATCATGCACTCGATACTTACCTGCCTAAACTCATCAGGGCAGGAAAGCGAGTTGCCGTATGCGACCAGCTGGAAGACCCGAAGAAGAAACGCCTGGAAATCAAGGGCAAGAAGGGATTGAGCCAGATGGACAAGATGGTGAAGCGCGGTATTACCGAACTCGTTACTCCTGGTGTGGCGATGGGCGACAACGTGCTCAACTACAAGGAGAACAACTTCCTGGCTGCCATCCACTTCGGTAAGACTTCCTGCGGCGTAAGCTTCCTCGATATTTCTACCGGTGAGTTCCTCACCGGCGAGGGAACCTATGATTATGTAGAGAAACTGATGGGTAACTTCATGCCGAAAGAGGTGCTCTACGACCGTGCCCGAAAGAATGATTTCGAGAAATACTTCGGTACCAAATACTGCACCTTCGAACTCGATGACTGGGTTTTCACCGAGCAGACGGCGATGCAGAAACTCCTGGGACACTTCAAGACCAAGTCGCTGAAAGGCTTCGGTGTGGAACATCTCAAGAATGGTGTCATCGCCAGCGGTGCCATCATGCAGTATCTGGAGATTACCCAGCATACGCAGATCAACCATATCACGGCACTTTCGCGCATCGAAGAGGATAAGTTCGTGCGCATGGACCGATTCACCATCCGAAGTCTGGAGCTGGTAGCTCCGATGCAGGATGACGGTCTGTCTCTGCTCAACGTCATCGACAAGACTGTAACGGCAATGGGCGGACGAATGCTCCGCCGCTGGCTGGTGTTCCCGTTAAAAGATGTGCGTCCTATCAACGAGCGCCTCGATATCGTGGAGTATTTCTTCAAGGAGCCGGAGTTCCGACAGCTTCTCGACGACCAGCTTCATCGTATCGGCGACCTGGAACGTATCATCTCCAAGGTGGCCGTGGGCAGAGTTTCGCCTAGAGAAGTGGTGCAGCTGAAGAATGCACTCGAAGCCATCCAGCCTATCAAGGTGGCTTGTCAGCATGCCAAGAACGATGCCCTGAAGCGAGTGGGAGAGCAGCTCAACGTCTGCGAAACCCTGAAAGACCGCATAGCCAGGGAGATTCAGCCTGATCCGCCTCAGCTTGTCAACAAGGGTGATGTGATAGCCGATGGCTATAATGCAGAACTCGACGATCTGCGTTCCATCAGCCGTCATGGCAAGGATTATCTTCTGAAGATTCAGGAGAGGGAAATCGAGAAGACGGGCATCAGCAGTCTGAAGGTAGGATATAATAATGTATTCGGATATTATCTGGAAGTGCGCAACACCTTCAAGGACAAGGTGCCTGAGGAGTGGATCCGCAAGCAGACGCTGGCGCAAGCCGAGCGATATATTACCCAGGAACTCAAGGAATACGAGGAGAAGATTCTCGGTGCCGATGAGAAAATCCTGATTCTGGAGGCACGACTCTTCAATGAGTTGATTGCTGCCATGCAGGAGTATATCCCTCAGATTCAGATCAATGCCAATCTCATCGCCCGCATGGATTGTCTCTTGTCTTTTGCCAAGGCTTCGGATGAGAACCGCTATGTGCGCCCGGTTATTGATGATTCGCAGATACTGGATATCAAGCAGGGTCGCCATCCTGTGATTGAAACCCAGTTGCCGCTGGGCGAGCGATACGTGCCAAACGATGTGTTGCTCGATACCGAGAAGCAGCAGGTGATGATGATTACCGGTCCTAACATGGCGGGTAAATCAGCCTTGCTCCGCCAGACGGCGCTCATCGTGCTGTTGGCTCAGGTGGGCTGCTTTGTTCCTGCCGAGAGTGCAAGGGTAGGTCTGGTAGATAAGATCTTCACCCGTGTGGGAGCCAGCGACAACATCTCGCTGGGTGAATCTACCTTTATGGTGGAGATGACGGAGGCTGCCAACATCCTGAACAATGTGTCGCCCCGCTCCCTGGTACTCTTCGATGAGTTGGGTCGTGGAACATCCACCTACGATGGCATCAGCATCGCCTGGGCTATCGTGGAATATCTTCATGAGCACAAGAAGGCGCAGGCTCGTACGCTCTTTGCCACTCACTACCATGAGCTAAATGAGATGGAGAAGAATTTCCCTCGCATCAAGAACTTCAACGTGAGTGTGAAGGAGGTGGATGGCAAGGTTATCTTCCTGCGCAAGCTGGAGCCGGGTGGCAGCGAGCATTCCTTCGGTATCCACGTGGCAGAGATAGCCGGTATGCCGCGCAGCATCGTGAACCGTGCCAACGATATTCTGAAGCAGTTGGAGCAGGATAATGCTGGAGTTGGAGGTGCCGGCAAGCCGAACGTGCAGCATCTGGATGAGCCTAAGGAGGGAGTTCAGCTGAGTTTCTTCCAGCTGGACGACCCAGTATTGAGCCAGATTCGTGATGAGATTCTGGGCCTGGATATCAACAACCTCACCCCGGTAGAGGCATTGAATAAGCTCAACGACATCAAGAAAATCCTGCTGGGTAGATAAGTAGATAAAATGCTCTCTAGAACGGATAAAAAAGGTTAAATATCCCCATCACAGAGGGGAACCCCTATCAAGGGCATCAAGGCGGTAGTGGTGGAGGACTATGGTAATGAAGGAAGTTATCGAATGGACTCAGCTTATACCGACAGCAAGGGTGATTATGTTACCAAGGAAAAGAGCATGGATGGTGCCATCGACTGGGTTCATAAAGAGAAACGACTGAAAGTGATTCTCGAAGATGTAGATGGTGGAGCCAATGGTGGTGAATTTGCTACGGATACCATCAAGTCGGAAAATATCACTGTAGAGCAAATGGGAAAAGGTGAAGGAACTTGGGATTGGGGCTCTTTTGAGGTTACTGCCAATGGCAAGATGAAGAAAAAGAAGTAGTCGTATGACAAATCCAGAATCTTTATCCCTTCGCCGTCGCTTGGCATTGGAAATTGGGAGAAAACTCTATCAGCAGAAGGTGAAGGAGCATCCTTTGCGCCAACTCTTCTGGGAGTGTACCCTGCGCTGCAACCTGCATTGCCGCCATTGCGGAAGCGACTGCAAGGTGAAGGCAGGGCAGCAAGACATGCCTCTGGCAGACTTCTTGCGAGTACTAGACAACATCAGGCAGCATACCGATCCTCATCAAGTGTTTGTCATCGTAACAGGTGGCGAACCCTTGATGCGTGAAGACATTGCCCAGTGTGGCGCAGTCATCTATCAGAAAGGTTTCCCTTGGGGTATGGTGACCAATGCCCTATATCTTACTCCTCAGAAATTCAATGATTTGCTCCGTGCTGGTCTCCATGCCATGACCATCAGTATGGATGGCTTGGGCGAGGAGCACAACTGGATGCGAGGCAACAAGTATAGCTTCGATATGGTTTCGCAGGCGATAGATATGCTGGTGGCTCATCCAGAGATTAAGTTTGACATCCTCACCTGTGTGAATCGTCGCAATTATCCCCACCTCTCTGCCATCAAGCAATTCCTGATAGATAAAGGTGTCAAGCACTGGCGAGTCGTAGCCGTATTCCCAGTGGGTAGGGCAGCCACCGACCCCGATATGCATCTCACTCCCGAAGAATACCGTGGCATCTTAGACTTCATCAAGCTTACTCGTAAGGAGGGCTTGATAGATTGCAGCTACGGCTGTGAGGGCTTCATGGGCAATTACGAGGGCGATATCCGCAATCATTTCTATTCATGCCAAGCTGGCGTAACAGTTGGTTCCGTTTTGGTGGATGGCTCCATCTCTGCCTGTGCCAGCATCCGTTCCAATTATCATCAGGGCAACATCTACCAAGAAAATTTTATGGAAGTGTGGCAGCATCGTTTTGCCCCTTATCGCAACCGAGAGTGGATGCGCAAGGATGAGTGCGCCCAGTGCCGCCACTTCCGCTATTGCCTAGGCAGTGGTATGCACCTGCGTGATGATGAGGGAAGGCTCATCATGTGCCCGCTGCATAGGTTGAAATAAGTTTTTTATTAGATGAATTAATTAAACCGTACTGGTCGAAATTGTTTTTAAGACTAGAAGAAAGTTCCGTTCAGCGACGTTGAACCTACATTCAGCGTCGCTGAACCTACATTCAACGTCGGCGAACGGAGATTCAACGTCGCTGAACGAAACTTTCTACTAACTCTAGAAACATTTTCCTTTAAAGGTAGATAGTAATTCCTTTAAGGGAAGAATTATTTCGAACTTAAGGACATTGATGTCTGAAAGGATGTTCTTTTTCTTATTTTATAGGGTGATAGTATTTTTATGGGATATTGATATCAGCTCAGATTGGCTAATAATTACTAAAAGTTACCTTAAGGTAAGTTACCTTTGGGTAACTTTTTGTATATTTGCAGGTGATACGAATGTTGTAAAACAGATAAAACGAATTTAATTAGAAGAATATGGCAGTGTTTCAATCTCCTTTTCAGTTTGGTACTTTGGCTACCGAAGAGAATTTTATCGACCGAACGGAAGACAGGGCTTTGCTCAAGCAACTCCTGGCTTCCCATATCAATGTGATGCTCATTTCTCCACGTCGATGGGGAAAATCGTCGCTTGTCAAGAAGGCGATGACGGAACTGAGTGAAGAAGATAAGGAGGTGAGGATCTGCTATATAGATGCTTTCAGTATCGGCTCGGAAGCAGAATTCTATCGCACTTTTGCCAGTCAGGTCATAGCCTGTGCTTCTTCCAAGATAGAACGTTGGATAGAGGATGCCAAGAAGTTCTTGACGGGTGTGGTTCCACAGATAGTAGTTAACGATCAGATTACGGATTTTGTGGCTTTCGACCTGAAGTTTGTTCCGCAAGAAAGAGATAAGATGGCGATTCTCCAATTGCCGGAGTTGCTGGCGAAAGAAAAGGGAATCAGGATTATTGTGTGCATAGATGAATTCCAGCAGTTGGCTAATCTCCCGGAATATAAGGATATGGAGGGCAAGATGCGCTCTGTATGGCAACAGCAGCAGTTGACCTCTTATTGCCTTTATGGCAGTAAGCGCAATATGATGCTCAACATCTTCAACAATTCCAACAGTCCGTTCTATTGTTTCGGACAGGTCATCTTCATGCAGAAGATAGCCAAGGAGCATTGGGTTCCTTTTATCTTATCATCTTTCGAGAAGACCGGCAAGCGAATTTCAGAATCTTTTGCCCGCAGGATTTGCGATGTGGTGGAGTGTCATTCCTGGTATCTGCAGCAGTTGTGCTATTTTATTTGGAGCTTTACGGTTTCTGAGGTGACGGAAGAAGTGTTCTCTCTTGGTCTCAAGCAGGTATTGAACATCAATACCCCTATGTTTCAGAACGATACGGAAAATCTCAGTTCTACCCAGATAGAGATGCTCAAGGCGATAGCTGATGGTGAGCAGCATTTCTCATCACAAGCAGTGAAGCAGGTGTATAATCTGGGTAATCCCAATACGATAGTTAAGAACAAGAAGATTCTTCAGAACAAGGATATCATAGAGAAGCAGAAAGCTGATTTTGTATTTGTAGATCCGGTCTATCGTCTGTGGTTTAAGGAAGAGTATTGCTAAAAGGCAGAAAAGGTTCTTGGTGACACCAGTGACACTTATGACACTTGTTTTCTAAAACTTTCTTCACGCGGGCGGGCAGGAAAAATTTTTCTGAAAAGCTTCCCGCCCGCCTACGTGAGAGAGTTTTTCTGAAAACAAGTGTCATAAGTGTCATCCGTCATTCCTAAGTAAGTTACTTAGCTATAGTAACCAAGTCACTTAGCTATCCTAAGTAAGTTACTTAGCCGTCATAAGCAAGTCTCTTTTACCATTGGAATTAATCATCTTTCTGAGCTAATCATCAGAAAAAGAAAGAAAATCCGTGAGAAACAGTGAATAACCGTGAGAAACCGTGAAAGGCGGATTCTCAGGGTTGTATCTTTGCATTGTGATTCAGAAAGGACTACAGGCAATGCGCAGCGCTACTTGACTTTGTTCAGATGAAAGTTCTGCCTTTTTCTAATTTTATAGAGTCATTATGTTGTAGTTTCTTTATTTTTTCGTACTTTTGCAAAAAAAAGAGAGAAATGAAAGAAAAGGTCATATTTTTATTGTTAATCATCATGCTTCTTGCATCTTGTGCAGGAAACAGGAAGTATGATGATTTGATGCAGCGGGCAGATAGCATCATGAATGCGGATGATGACTCCGCCAAGGTTGCCATCCGGATGCTTGAAGAGCCTTATGAGAAATTTTCGTATATGCTAACAGATTAAAGAATAAAGAAATATATGAGAGTAATAATGGTAAGATGCATTTTCTTGGTCTTTTTTATGGTTATCACTACCATAAGTTCTTATGGACAAAATGAGGAACAGAAGATGATGGGGGAGGCTAAATTGAAAGAGGAGAGCTTACTGACTCGTGATACGTTATCTTATGCACTCAACGATGTCGTAATAAAAGGATCAGCCAAGAGTATGCGTATTACGGACAATTCCGTCATCATGAACATCGCAAACACAGAATTGGCAAAGAAAGGAAAGCTCTTGGATATTTTGACTTATATGCCTTTTGTTAGTAAACAAAATAATAACATTATTGTTGCAGGTAAAGGAGAACCTATCTTTTACCTTAATGGTCATCGCTTGTATGAATCGTCTGAACTGGAAAAACTATTGGCTTCTGACATCAAGGACATTGAAGTCGTAACTTCGCCTGGTGCCGAATATGATGCCAGTGCTAAAGCTGTGATTAAAATCAGAACAATAAAACCAAAAGGTGTTGGATTTAGCGGAAACGTAGAAAGTACTTTCGCTTACTTAGGCAATCATAAACTCTCAGAAATACCTAGAAGTAATTTCAATTATAGAACAGGTGGCTTGGATGTCTTTGCGTCTCTAAATCTTCGTGATACAAGAACAAAGAGCGAGTCAAGCCAAAACATGTCGTTAACAAATGAGGACACTTATGCCCAAAATGAAACTTCCGTAACACGTAATACTTGGTTGGGCTATGATGGAAACATAGGTATGGACTATACTGCCAAGTCTTGGAATTTCGGCATAAAATATGCTTTTACAAAGACTCCATATAATAAAGCTACAACAGAAGGCGACGTGCAAGTGATGAAGAATGAAGAAACTTTTTATGACCTATGGTTGAAAAATGCTACCGACATCAATATGTTGGTTCAAAACCTCAGTGCTTATGCTATTTATGACTTGAGTAAACATAGCAAACTTTTTATGGACTGGTATCTTAGCAAGAGCGACAATGATACAGAACAGGACATCGAAGAGATTTACACTGCAAGCTCCCCAAAATATACAAGTTCACATAGCTCCTATTCCAACAAGTTTTTTGCTGGAAAATTAGAAATGCAGCACACATTCAACTTTGGTAATATAAAGTACGGAACAGAATGCTCCCAAACACGATATACAACTGCCTTTGAAAATAAGGATAACAGTCTTCTGACTCCTGCTTCAAGTAGCCTAAGAAAAGAAAAAACGATAGCGGCATACACAAGCCTTACTCTGAAAAGCGACTTTATGACTACTTCTGCAGGAATGAGATATGAATATTGCAAAGTAAACTATGAAAGCAGCGACTATGACGATTCCTGGAATGAGTCGAATTGGTTCCCTTTCATATCACTGCAAAAAAGGTTAGGCAAGGTAAAGCTCAGTGTGAGTTATACCAATAAAATCAAGCGACCGGTGTATTACTCTTTTAGGAACAATGTTACCTATCGTTCTCCATTTGAGTATTCCACAGGAAATCCTAGTTTGAAATCAACGTTTTATCATACCATCAGTTCGTTGCTATCTTATAAGAATCTGAGTGCTTCTGTGACCTATGAAGCACAGAAACATCCAGTCTTCTATATGATTCGACAATATGGTGACAACAATGCAGTAATGGTTCGTCCAGAGAACGTTAAGTCTTACAAGCATTTGGTCGTTACGGGGAATTGGTTTACCACACTAGGTCCTTGGACTCCCTATATCAGTGCTTCATTAGAAAAGCCTTTCTTAAAGATAGAATATACTCAATATAAAAAGATGAGAGCGAATATTGAGTTGTTTAATACATTTTCCACACACCAAGGTTATAACTTTGATGTAAACTTCTCTTTTTCTAGTGGCGGCAATCAAAATATAATGGATAGAAAAGCTAACAGTATGTTCCAGCTAGGAGCATATAAGAATTTCTTGGGAGAAAATCTATATGTTGGTATCTATTATATGGATGTCTTCAAAACACAGAAGAGTAAGTACACCATTCTGTTGGACAATGTTTGGCAGCACAAGTCATCCTATGATTTTAACAATGGTATTTATATCACAGCTATCTATAAGTTTAACAATGCCAATAGCAGATATCATGGTAATCAAGCGGGACTTTCTGAAAAAGCTAGGATTGCCATGTAAGCAGGGTAAAGAGGGCGTGTCATCAAGCTCATAACACATCTATTATAAAAGGTTATCCAAGGGTAAATTACCTTTAGATAACCTTTATTTTTATATCTTATTCGTCATCCTTGTTGTCTGCCACAACCTGCGGACCTCTTACCTTGTCCTTCAGGCTCAGACCTTTCTTGATTTCGATGTTCACACCATCGCTCAATCCGGTGGTTACTTGCTTGCGCTCGTAGGTCTTCTTCTCGCCGCTGCCCTTTACGATATAGACAAAGGTGCTGTCGCCGCTGAACTCGATAGCACTCTCGGGCACGGTAATCACGTGGCTCGCCTTTGCCAATACGATCTCAGCATTAGCACTGTAGCCGGAACGGATCTTGCCGCCCTTTACTGAGCGGACGGCTGCCTTTACCTCAAACTGGTTGGCTCCATTGTTCTCTACAGCCTTTGGAGAAATATACTCCAGGTCGGCGTCAAACTTCAGGTCCTGCATCGCTCCGATGGTAATCTTCATCGGCATTCCCACTACCAGATTGCCCACTTCGGTTTCGTCGATGTTGCCACGGAAGATGAGGTCATTCATGTTTGCTACACTGGCGATGGTGGTTCCGTCATTAAAGGTGTTGGCGAGAATCACGGAGTTACCTACCTTGACAGGAATATCGAGGATAATTCCCGAAATGGTAGAACGGATGAGGGTGGAAGAGGCGCTGGCGTTGCTCTTGGAAACACCATCACGAACTACTTCGAGCGCATCAAGGGCGGCAACTTTCTCCTCCTTTGCCTGCTGCAACGACTGTTTCACCTTGTCAAACTCATCGGCGCTGACCAGCTGCTTCTTGTAGAGCTGTTCCTCGCGACCATAGTTTACCTGTGCCTGCTTCAGGTTAATCTCGGCAAGGCGCACACGAGCCTGCGCCGAACTGAGCTGTCCCATGTCCGGAATCACCTTTACCTTAGCGATTACCTCGCCTGCCTGCACGAAATCGCCTGCCTGCTTGCAGATTTCGGTGATGATACCGCTGATCTGAGGCTTTACGTTCACCTCGTTGCGAGGCTCAATCTTACCCGTAATCACCGTGGTTTTCAACACATCGCCCATCTTTGGGGTAAACTCGGTATATTCCACAGGCTTAGGCTGTGATTTCTCATAAAGGAACACGAAGGTTCCGATGAAAATCAAGGCGACTATCGCCGCAACTATCAACTTTGAATACTTCTTATACATTGAACTTTGAATTTTGAACGTTGAACTTTATGATTACCTGATGAACTCTGAGATATTGACTTGAAGCATTTCATAAAGTTCAATGTTCAAATCTCAAAGTTCAAAGTTATTTATTCGTCTCTCATTGCATCTACCGGCTTGATGCTCATGGCTCGCCACGCTGGGGCAAGTCCGGCAAGGCCGCCAAGGATGCAGATGAGGATGGCTGAAGAGATGGCTGTCCAGAAATCTACCTGGAAGTGGGCGGTGAGAATGCCATCCGTGGTGTTCGCCATCTCCAGCATCTGCAGGATGGCTACTCCGAAGATGATGCCGCTCATGCCTGCCACCAGGGTGAGGAGAATACTCTCTGAGATGATTTGCGAGAGAATCATCTTCGGCGTGGCTCCGATGGCTCGGCGAATGCCTATCTCGGTGGTTCGCTCCTTCACCGTTACCATCATGATGTTGGAAACTCCGATGGCGCCGGCGAGAAGGGTGCCGATACCTACCAGCCAGATGAGGAAGTTGACGCCCTTAAACAGGTTGTCGAGCATCTGGAAGAGCACCTCCGTATTGAATACCATGATTCCTTTTTCGTCTGAAGGGTCGATGTTGTGAGCCCTGGCTATGGTTTCACGCATTCGCTGGGCGATGCTGCTCATCACCACGCCCGGCTTACCGGTGGTGGCGATGATGTCGATGGCGGTTCCGCGGTTGTAGGCGGTGCGGAGCACGGATTGCGGAATGGTGATGGTTTCGTCGGCTCTACCGCCGAAGTTGATGCCATTTCCCGAGCGGTAATCTACACCCACTACCGTGTAATAGGTGGAATCCACTCGCACGCTCTTGCCGCACGGGTCACCGCCGCCGGGGAAGAGGGTTTTGTAAATCTGTTTGCCGATGACGCAAACCTTGCGCTGGCGGCGCACATCCATCTCGTTGATGTATCTGCCGTAAAACATTTTAGGCGCAGAAACCTGGGCGTAATCGGGATTTACGCCCTGCGTGCTGCCGCTGAATTTCTTGTCGCCAAACACCACCGACTTGTTGCCTCCGAAGAGTAGCGGGGTGATGACATCGAGTTCGGGTACCCTGTGGCGCAGTCGCTCCAGGTCTTTCTCTTCCATCTGCCAGGAACGCCCCTTGTTGAATCCCTTGTAGGGTTTGGTGGTGTTCTGCGCCCAGATGATGGCGGTGTTGGTGGCGAAGCCTGCGAAGTTGTTTTGCAGCATCTCCTTCAGTCCCTGGCCGCCACCCATCAGAGCGATGAGCATAAACACGCCCCAGAACACGCCGAAGCCCGTGAGCAGACTGCGGCTCTTGTTCCTCGTGATGGTGTCGAGAATCTCTTTATATGTATCTAAATCTAATCGCATAGCCTAGTCTATATATATAATAAGGTGTAAGCAAGAATGAATTCAACATTCAACACTTAGCATTCAACATTTTGCATTACTCCGCTCTCAGCGCTTCTATCGGTCGGATTCTTGCTGCCTTGATGGCTGGGATGAGTCCGGCGATGGTGCCTGCGATGACGATGGCGATGGTAGCACCGATGCAGGTGCCGAGGCCCACCGTAGGGTTCACAAACATGGCGGCTTTAAACAGTCCGGTATCTACGGTGGTGTGGCCGATGGTTGCGTCCATGATCTCGTTTGCTGCCACGCCACAGACCATTCCGATGTAGCCGAAGAACGAGGTGATGATGATGCTCTCGGTGATGATGAGCTTCAGTATCGACCAAGGTTTGGCTCCGATGGCTTTTCTTACGCCAAACTCTCGGGTTCGCTCCTTCACGGTGATGAGCATGATGTTGCTTACGCCCACGATGCCGCTCAGCAGGGTGAACAGACCTACTATCCAGAGTGCCGTCTGCATGATGGCGATTCCCTGGTTCATCTGGATATTGTCCATGTATCGGTTCCAGAGCCAGATGGTGCGGTCGTCATCAGGGGCAGCCTGGTGGTTGTTGTTGATGCTGGCACGATAGTTCTTCTCAAACTGCTCGTTATCTTCCTTGGTCTTCAGATTCTTGATGGTGAACTCCAGACTTCCTGCATCATCGCCCTTGGCGTAGATGGTCTTGATGGTGGAGTAGGCGATGAAAGCATCGGTATTGTTGCGCGATTCATCATCCTTGTAAATTCCTACCACCTGGAAGTTGAGATTGCTGATCTTTACGTTCTTGCCCACCAGCGAACGGTAGTCTTTGCAGAGTTCCTTGGCCTGGCTTCGGCTCAGCACCACATTCTTGCGCTGCTCCTTCATATCGATTTCGTTGATGAATCGTCCGGCAATCAGCTCCGTCTTGTCGATTTTGGGATGTGTAGGAGCCACACCCACCAACGACTGGCTTGCCACATAATTATCGCCATAATTGATGTTCACGTTATACTGTTCCAATCTTCCACCCACATCATCCACGTACTGGCCGTAGGTCTGGTTGCTGATGAGGATGTCCCTGTCGTTGAGCGTGATGCTTCTGCCTTCTTTCAGTCCCTTGTAAGCCTTGGAGGTTTCGCCCGGGAATACTCGCATGGAGTTGGCAAGGAATCGGGTGCTTTGCTGCAACTGGGCATTAATCAGTCCGTTGCCGGCGCCCAGCAGGAATATCAGCATGAAGATTCCCCAGGCAACGGCAAATCCCGTGAGCGAAGTGCGGAGCTTGTTGCGCTTCGACGTGCTCCATATTTCTTTGATTAATTCTCTCATGTTCCAAGTTCAAAGTTATTTCACGTAGTCTTTCGATACGAGATGATGGTCTCTGTTGTCTTCGATGCTTCCGATGAGTCCATCCTTGATATGGATAACCTTATCGGTCTCGTTGGCAACACCGCTTTCGTGGGTTACCACCACGATGGTCATTCCCTCTTTCTGGTGCAGTTCCTTCAGCAGGTCCATCACTTCCACGCTCGTTTTGGAGTCGAGGGCTCCGGTAGGCTCATCGGCAAGGATGATTTCGGGTTTGGTGATGAGGGCACGGGCGATGGCTACACGCTGCTTCTGTCCTCCCGACATCTCGTTAGGATAATGGTTGGCCCATTGCTTCAAGCCCAGTTTGTCGAGATATACCATCGCCAGTTCGTGGCGCTTTTTGCGGCTCACGCCCTGGTAGAAGAGTGGAAGCTCCACGTTTTCCACCGCTGTCTTGAACGAGATGAGGTTGAACGACTGGAAGATGAAGCCGATCATCTTGTTGCGGTATTCGGCAGCACGGGTTTCCGAGAGGTCTTTGATGAGCACATCATTGAGTCGGTATTCGCCCGTATCGTAGTTGTCGAGAATACCCAATATATTTAATAAGGTGGATTTTCCCGAGCCGGAAGCACCCATGATGCTGACGAACTCGCCACGTTCGATGTCGAGGTCGATGCCCTTCAGCACATGGAGTGGCTGAGCACCCTGATAGGTCTTGTTGACGTCTTTTAGATGAATTAATGACATATAATACGTTTGTTTATTGATATGAATTTTAAACGTTAGACGCTTGCAACCTTCAGAAAGTTGCAAGCGTAGCCCTTTTTTAAAAACGTGATTACATACACCTTATTATATATAAGGCAAAGACAGAAGCTATAAATATATATTTGAGGATGAATAGTGTCATCATATCTTTATCTTTTTGAGATTCTTCTCCAACTCTTCCTTCACTTCATCGATGGAGATGTCGAGAAGCTGCATCTGTCGGGCGAGTTCCGGGAGTCTTTCTTTCATAAACTCCTTTTTGCGGGTTTTCTTAATCTGCTTCTTGGCTCCTGCGGAAACAAAGTAGCCCAGGCCTCGCTTGTTGTAGATAATCTCGTCGGTGGCAAGCAGGTCGTATGCCTTCACGGCTGTGTTGGCGTTCACCTCCAGCAGTACGGCATATTCCCTGACGCTCGGTATTCGCTCGTCTTCCTTGTACTTGCCCGCCAGGATTTCATCGCTCAGTCGCTCGGCTATCTGTACGTATATTGCTTTATCATTACTGAAATTCATAATCTTCAAATTTTAATTCTTAGATGTTGATCCACTTGTTGCAGACAACCTGCATGCGGGTAAAGAGCTTGTAGGATGCCCAATAGTTGAAGGCAGCCAAAGCCAGGAAAACAACGAATGCTGTAATTGTTAAACAATAGTTAGCTGTGGAACCATTGCTGAAGTTAATATGACTGAAGAAATCAAAAACTCCAGCTTCTCCTAATTTGTTGATTATGCATCCCAAAATCATACTAAGAAGAATGCCCGTGCAAGCTGTTAGCAATACAGGCAGCTTGCGATAGAATGTTCCGCCAAGTGTTGCGAAAGAATGGGAAAATAGTATGAATGAATAGAGGGTAATCCATTTCAGCCAGTCGTTGTCGAAAGGGTGAATTGTGGGAATAATATGGCTGAGCACAGCCCAGGTGATGCTGATATGAAAATCTGGAGTGATGATGAAACTAAAGATGAACTGTATAACATCGGCCAAGATTACTGCTGCAAAAAGTTGAACCAAAACACCGATACTCATCATGAGTAGTCGGGCCACAAACTTCTCTAGATTACAAGCAGGAAGCATCAGGAAACTCTCTCTTTGCAATTTAGTCTTTATGTTATTGAATATACAACTTGCCAAGACGTAGAACGCGATGAATGCTATTACAGAAAAGAACATGCAAACACTTACCTGGTATTGATGACCAGCCAGCTCTACATCGGTTGAGTTAAGCCAATATCTCATGCTAAAAAGTCGCAATACACAATAGATGGAAAGGCCGATGGCGAGACCTGCTGTAGCTCCAAGATGACGCTGCCAGTTGGTGAGAATATCCCAACGAAGTACCATGCTTAATCTATGTAAATCGAAATTCTTTTTCATAATCGTCTAATTTTTAATCGTTTAATTTTCCATTAATTACTGCATTGAAGAGCAACTCCAGGTTCATCTGTGTTTCCTGCTCACCCTCTTGTCGCTTGCAGATGGCGGCATTGCCCTGCAGGGTTGGTTCGGCGTAGAGCACGGTGTCGTCTATCTCCTGTGGGTTGCGGTACTCGAAGGTGTATTTCTCGCAGATGTCTGAAACCGATGCATCGAGCAGGAGCTGGCTCTGGTTCATGATGATGATGTGGTCGAGCAACGACTCTACATCGTGCACCTGATGAGTAGAGATGATGAGGGTGCGGTCTTCCGTCATGTTATTGGCGATGACCTTACGGAACTGGCTCTTCGATGGGATGTCGAGACCATTGGTTGGCTCGTCCATCAGAAGAAAGCGGGTACCCGTGGCGAGTGCGAAACTCATGAATACCTTCTTCTTCTGTCCCATCGAGAGTTCGTTCAACTTGAGAGAGAGTGGTAAATCAAAATCCTTGAGGCAACGGTCCAATACTTCCTGCGAGAAGTTAGGATAGAACTCCTGGTTCATCTTCACGTAGGTGGCGAGGGAAACGTTGGGCAGTTCAAACTCTTCGGGCACCATGAAGATGTCCTTCAGCATCTCTGCTCTGCGATCTTGTGCCGAAATGCCATCCACGAGAACGGTACCTTGTTGCTGGCGGAGCAATCCGCTGATGAGGTAGAGCAGGGTGCTCTTGCCTGTACCGTTCTTACCGAGCAAGCCATAAATGTTGTTCTCCTTGAGTTCCAAAGAGAAATCTCTAAATACAAGGTGCTTGCTACCTGGGTATCTGAAATCAATGTCTTTAATCTGTATCATAATCTTTAATGTTTTAGTGTACTACTTCAATAGAACACTGCAAAGGTATGCTTTTTTTCAATAAGTTCCAAACTTTTGGGCAATTATTTTCATACTTTAACGTAATGTTAACATTATCACCTTATTATAAAAAGCTAAGGGTGTCGTTCATAAAAGAAAAAAGATGTTTTTCTAAAAAGCAAAGGCATCGAAAAGCCTTCACTTTTTGATGCCTTGATTCTTATTCTTGGTTTCTATTCTTGAGTCGTTTAGATATATTTCATCAGAATGTCCCAAACGGCGATGATGTGGCAGACGCTACCTGCCAGGACGAAGAAATGGAACACGGAGTGCATGTATTTCTTCTTGTTGATACTGTAGAACACGGCACCCGTGATGTAGCAGACGCCCTCTGCGATAATCCAGATAACCGTGGCTGGGGATACGGAATCTATCAGAGGCTTGAATGCGACAAGTACCGATAATCCCATACCCACAAAGCAGAGCGTCTCCAGATTACTGTGGTCCTTGAGTTTGGCAAAGCTCATCACCGTGCCTGCTATGGCGCATGCCCAGATGAAGATAAAGAGGCTCCATCCCCAATAGCCTTGTTCGCGCATCGCAATCAGGGTGATAGGAGAGTAAGAACCGGCAATGTGCCAGTAGATGGCGGCATGATCCCATTTGCGCAGCCGCTCCTTCCACTTGCTCCATGCAGAGATGGCGTGGTAGATGGTAGATGCGATGTAAGACATCAGCATACCGAACAGGTAGAGGATGATGCCTGCCGTGGCCCATCCGTTGTGCATGGTAAAGCACCAATAAAGGAAGATGGCTCCTACGACAACGCCCATCAGGATGCCTCCGGCATGCGACCAGGAGTTCCAAAGCTCCTCCTTGTGGCTGAAATGTATTTTGAGTTTCATATAGCTTTATTTCTTTTGAATTGTATGATATATAACGTTTACGGGGCAAAGATACTAAGAAATTCCGAGTTTGATGATATTTTTAGAGATTGTTATGATATGGATGTGATTATCTGGGGTATTCTTCCCCGCTCCTAGCTCTTTTATTTGCTTTATTTGCTTGATGTTTGACTTTTTGTGCTTTATTCCAAAAATAAATCAAGAAAGGGTTGGTGGTTCTTGTTTATTTTCTTATTTTTGCATTCGAAAACTTATCAATAGCAATAACTAATAACGTATATAATAAATATGATGAAATTAAAATCACTTGCACTCTTGCTGATGACTATCGCCATGCCTACGATGGCAGAACAGGTTTCGGTAAACAGTAAGGGGATTTCGCTCATCCTCGATGTGGAGAACGGAAAACCTGCACAGTATCTCTATTTCGGTTCTAAGTTGAATGCTGCTGATTTGCAGAATCTCACAGTAGCTACCAATGGTCGTATGGATGCTTATCCTGCATACGGTCTGAATACTCCTGCAGAAGCTGCACTCGCCATGCGTCACAGCGATGGTAATCTTTCTACTGCTCTCGTGGCTACCGATAGCGATGTGAAGCAGGAGGCTAATGCCACAGTTACTACCATCCATCTCAAGGATCCTGTTTATAATATCAAGGTGGATCTGAAGTACCGTGCCTATAAGGATGTGGATATGATTGAGGCTTGGACTGAAATCAGTAATGGAGAGAAGGGTACTGTTACGCTGACTACCTTTGCATCAGCTATGCTTCCTATACGTCGTGGCGATGTATGGATGAGTCATCTCTCTGGCACATGGGCTGCTGAGGCTCAGTTGAGTCATGAGAAGTTGCAGCCAGGCGAGTTTGTCATCCGCAATAATGATGGTGTGCGTAATTCTCATACCGATCATGCCGAGGTGATGTTCTCTCTCAACGGAAAGGGACAGGAGAATACGGGTGCCGTTATAGGTGCTGCACTTGCCTATAGCGGAAACTATAAGCTTAAGACTGTAACTGATGATACAGAATATCATTATTTCTTTGCTGGTATCAATGAGCAGAATTCAGAATATCATCTCAAGAAGGGTGAAACTTTCAAGACTCCGGCGCTCGCCTTCACCTATTCCAATGAGGGATTGAGCGGTGCCAGCCGCAACTTCCATAAGTGGGGTCGTAAGTACGTGCTTGCTCATGGTGATCAGGAGCGTGATATCCTCTTGAACTCTTGGGAGGGTGTTTACTTCGACATCAACCAGAAGGGTATGGATCAGATGATGGCTGATATCCATAGCATGGGTGGTGAGCTCTTCGTAATGGACGATGGATGGTTCGGAAAGAAATATCCTCGCAAGAGAGATAATACTGCTTTGGGCGATTGGGTAGTAGATACCGAAAAATTGCCTGACGGTATCGAAGGCCTGCTTCGTGATGCCAAGAAGAATGGCGTGAAGTTCGGTATCTGGATTGAGCCGGAAATGACTAATACCAAGAGTGAACTTTACGAGAAGCATCCTGATTGGGTGATCAAGGCGCCTAAGCGTGATGCGGTAGTTGGTCGTGGTGGCACTCAGCTGGTTCTTGATCTCGGTAATCCGAAAGTGCAGGATTTCGTATTTGGTGTGGTAGATGATCTGCTTACTAAGTATCCTGAGATTGCCTATATCAAGTGGGATGCCAATATGGCCATCATGAATCATGGTAGTCAGTATCTTTCTGCCGCTGATCAGAGTCATCTCTATATCGCATACCATCAGGGGTTTGCTAAGGTTATCGATCGTATCCGTGCTAAGTACAAGAATGTCATTATCCAGTGCTGTGCCAGTGGTGGTGCTCGTGCCAACTGGGGATGCCTCCGTGGTTTCGATGAGTTCTGGGTAAGTGATAATACGGATGCCCTGCAGCGTATCTATATGCAGTATGGTACCAGCTACTTCTTCCCAGCTATAGCTATGGCAAGTCATATCTCTGCTGTGCCAAACCATACCGTATTCCGCACAACTTCTTTGAAGTATCGTATTGATGTAGCTATGAGCGGACGTCTTGGAATGGAAATCCAGCCAAAGAATATGACGGATGAGGAGAAGGCTCTCTGTCGAAAGGCTATCTCTGAATACAAGGAGATTCGCCCTGTTGTTCAGTTTGGCGACCTTTACCGTTTGGTTTCTCCGTACGATAATCAGGGCCTGTCTTCTATCATGTATGTAAGCGAGGCTAAGGATAAGGCTGTGTTCTACTGGTGGAAGCTTGCTAACTTCTATAATGCGCACCTTCCTATCGTTAAGATGGCTGGTCTGAATGCAAACAAGATGTATAAGGTACGTGAGCTTGATGTCATCGATAATACTCCTTTGACTTGTGAGGGTAAGTCATACTCTGGCAAGTATTTGATGGAACATGGCTTGGAAATGCCATTGGAGCATAATGTTGACTGGGGTAAAAAGAACGATTGGTCTTCTCGTGTTCTCTATTTGGAGGCTCAATAAAGGCTGGTTTTTATAAAATAAAGAGAAAGCTTTCTCGTGATGGTGCTTTTAAGTACACACGAGAAAGCTTTTTTTGTTTTAGGCGTGTGTGTCCGAACACAAACGTTCTTACGCGCGTATATATATAATAAGGAGAAGAATGAATTTGAAACGCGAAAAGTGTTTATGAGTGTTAAATTTGAAAGAAAATTGCAACTTTCTTCTCGAAAAATTTGGTGGAATGAAAAATAGTTAGTACTTTTGCACTCGCTTTTGAGAAATCAAGTATTACTCTAAGCAACTAAAGAAAGAGTTCTTTGAAAGATTT